>CAZRKV010000218.1:0-3257 GCA_964600305.1 uncultured Nocardioides sp.
CCTCCAGGAAGGGCAGCGACTCGATGTCACCGACCGTGCCGCCGATCTCGGTGATCACCAGGTCGATGTCCCCCTCGCCCATGGCGAGGATGCGGTCCTTGATCTCGTTGGTGATGTGCGGGATCACCTGGACGGTGTCGCCGAGGTAGTCACCCCGACGCTCCTTGGCGATCACCGAGGAGTAGACCTGACCGGTCGTGACGTTGGCGATCTGGTTGAGGTCGGTGTCCAGGAACCGCTCGTAGTGACCGATGTCGAGGTCGGTCTCCGCCCCGTCCTCGGTGACGAACACCTCGCCGTGCTGGAACGGGTTCATCGTGCCCGGATCGACGTTGAGGTAGGGGTCCAGCTTCTGCATCGTCACGCGGAGTCCGCGGGACTTCAGCAGGCTGCCCAGGCTGGAGGCGGTGAGCCCCTTGCCCAGCGAGGAGGCGACTCCCCCGGTCACGAACACGTGCTTGGTCGGCCTCGCGTGGATCACGGGACTCCACCCTACCCGAGGGGTGGGACTCCGTCGGAGCCCGCGGCCCCGAAGTGGCCGGTGGTGTCGTCGTACGCCGCCGCGAGCGCCAGCACGGTGGTCACCTGGCCGGCGCCGTGCTCCACGCCGTCGACGGTGCTGCCGATCTCGCCGCCGCCCTCGCGGACGCGCGCCAGCACGCCGTCGGTGCCCGTGGTGGTGGACCCGGCGGTCACGACGCCGCGGGCACTGGTGGCCAGGCCTTCCAGGAGCCCGGAGAGGATCGGGTCGGCCTCCTCGTCGAGGTCCTCGCCCAGGACGACGAGCACCAACGGCGCCCGGCCGGCCTCCTCGTCGGTGGCTCGGACGAGGTCCCCGCCCACGAGGCCCTGCAGGATGGCGGTCGCGGTGCCGTCGGAGTCGGCCGCCTCGTCCCCGCCCGCGGCGGCGGAGCGGCCCAGCAGCTGGCCGAGGCGCACGTAGGTGGACGCATCCTCCTCGACGCCGTCGGCCTCGACCTGGGCGGCCAGCTGGCTGCCCAGGGTGTCGACCAGGGACTTCTCCCCCGGGCTGAGCAGGGTCTCGGTCAACGCGTAGGTCGCGGTGACCGAGCCGCCCGCGTCCGACACGACCGTCTCGAGCTCCCCGACCCTCCGGTCCGGGGCACCGGGTGTCCTGACGAGGGCGACCGGGCGGTCGGCGAGGGCGTCCTGGGTGGCGCCCCGGCCGAGGGTGCGCGAGAGGGTGCCGGCGTACCCCAGCGCCTCCTGGGTGGCCTCCAGTCGCGGGTCGGAGCCGGTGTCGCGGCCGCCGGGCTCCTCGCTCTCGGCCGAGCTCAGCCCGACGTCGGACAGCGGGCCACCGCCGACGACGATGCCGACCGCGAGGGCCAGGAACACCGCGACGATGGTGAGGACGTGGTGGCGGAAGGAGATCACGGGATCAGGCCTCGCAGCTTCTCGAACAGGTCGACCAGGTGGGCCCAGAGGGCCTGGGCCCCGTCGCCGGCGCTCGCCGCCCAGGTCTGGCCGACCGGGGTGACGGCGACGGCGGCGACCAGGGCGAGCACGCAGGCGACCAGGACCAGCCAGACGTGGTGGGGGCGCACGCGCCCGGAGTACAGGGTGGGGACCGCGGCGGCGTCGACCAGCAGGGGGCCGACCTTGAGCCGGGTCAGGTAGGTGCTGGCCAGGCCGGAGCGCTGGCGGTCGAGGAACTCGTCGAGGGTGGCGTGCATGCCCACGCCCACGATCAGGGAGGCCTCGGAGTGGTCCGCGAGCAGCATCGCGATGTCCTCGGTGGTCGCGCCGGTCTCGACCTGCAGGGGCCGGGCGACCAGCCGCTCGACGTGGGCGAGGTCGACCCGCGGCCCGCCGCGCTCCACGCAGACGACCACGTCACGGGCTCCCCGCAGCGCCTTGGCGGAGGGGGCCTCGGAGCTGTCGGGCCCGACGACCACCACGTCCGGGGCCAGACCGACCTCCAGCAGGGCGTCGGCCCCCTGGTCGACCCCGACCAGGACCGGGGCCTGCTCGCCGACGAAGCGCTTGATCCCGGCCAGCTCGGCGTGGTGCTCGTGGCCGGCCACCACGACCACGACCGGGCGGCCGGCGATCTCGGTGACCAGGTCGGGCAGCCCCCGGCCGTGCAGCAGCAGGCCTTCCTCGCGCCGCAGGAACTCGGTGCTGTTGTGGGTGAAGCTGGTGAGCTGAGAGGCCAGGCCCTCCCGGGCCAGGTCCATGCGCTCGCGCACGTCGGCCGCGTCGACCTCGCGCCCCTGGGCCACGAGGTGCTCGCCCTCGTGGATGCCACCGTCGTGCAGGCGCACCCGGTGGCCGTCGCGGATGGTCGACAGCGCTCCGGGGTCCACCTCGACCAGCTGCACGCCGGCGTCGGCGAGCAGCTCGGGCCCGAGGTTGGGGTAGCGCCCGGTGATGAAGGGGGCGGTGTTGACCACTGCGGACACACCGCGGTCCAGCAGCGCCTGCGCGGTGGCCCGGTCCATGTCCTGGTGGTGGACGACGGCGATGTTGCCGCGGGCGAGTCGGGGAAGCAGCGCCCGGGTGCGCCGGTCGACGCGAGCGGTCGCGACGAGGCCGGGCGGGGCCGGGGCGGTTCGGTGCCGGGATGGGAACTTCATGTCCCGCCGATCGTCTCAGCCCGACCGCCCCGGGGCGCGCACCACCGAGCCCGGCGCGTCGCCCCCGCCGGCTCGAAGGCAGCCCCTCCGCGGCGCTCAGCCGCGTGACTCCTGCGCGGTCTCGAGCAGCTCGCGCGCGTGGGCCAGGGCGGTGTCGGACTCGTCGAGGCCGGCCATCATCCGGGACAGCTCGCGCTCGCGCGACTCGTCGTCCAGCACGGTGAGCCCGGAGGTGGTGACGCTGCCGTCGCCGGACTTGGTGACCACGACGTGCCGGTCGGCGTACGCCGCGACCTGGGGCAGGTGGGTGACCACGAGCACCTGCGCCTCCCGGGCCAGCTGGGCCAGGCGGCGGCCGATCTCGATGGCGGCCCGCCCGCCGACCCCGGCGTCGACCTCGTCGAAGACGAAGGTGGGCACGGGGCTGGTGTCGGCCAGGGCGACCTCCAGGGCCAGCATCACCCGGGACAGCTCGCCCCCGGAGGCGCCCCGCGCCAACGGGCGCGGGTCGGTGCCGGTGTTGGCGGCCAGCAGGATCTCGACCTCGTCGATGCCGTGCCGGTGGTGGCGGACCCACTCCCCCTCGACCGGGATCGGCCCCATCGGGTCGGCCGCCTCGTCGGTGGGCGCCCCGTCGGTGGGCGCCCCGTCGGTGGG
>CAZRKV010000218.1:3357-4984 GCA_964600305.1 uncultured Nocardioides sp.
TCGGGTCGGCCGCCTCGTCGGTGGGCGCCCCGTCGGTGGGCGCCCCGTCGGTGGGTGCCTCGACGGGGTGGCGGCGGACCTCCACCACCAGGCGGGCGTGCGGCATCGCCAGCAGGCGCAGCTCCTCGGTCACGAGGGCCGCCAGTCCCTCGGCGGCCCGCTGCCGGGCCGCCGACAGCGCGGCGGCCGCGGTGGCCAGCTCGGCGCGCAGCCGGGTGCAGGTCTCGCGCAGCTCCTCGATCCGGTCGTCGGCGCCCTCGAGCTCGAGCAGGCGCGCCGCGCCCCGCTGCGACCACGCGAGCACCTCGTCGACGTCGTCACCGTACTTGCGGGTGAGGGCGGTGAGCGCGGCGCGGCGCTCGGAGACGGCCGCCAGCCGGGCAGGATCGGTGTCGATCCGGTCGGCGTAGGAGGCGACGTCGGAGGCGAGGTCGGAGAGCAGGTAGGTCACCTCGGCGACCCGGTCGGCGAGCTGCCCGGCCTCCTCGTCGTGCTCGCGGACCCCGTCGAGCAGGCCGCGTGCGGCAGCGGTGGTCGCGAGTGCGTCGGGGGCTCCCTCCTCGCTGGAGAGGGCCTCCCTCGCCTGCTCCGCCGCGGTGCGGAGGGTGTCGGAGTAGCCCAGGCGGGACTCCTCGGCCGCGAGCCGGGTGTCCTCCCCCGGCTCGGGCGCGACCGCCTCGATCTCCTCGAGGCCGAAGCGCAGCAGGTCGGCCTCCTGGGCCCGCTCGCGGGAGCTGGCCACGACCTGCTCCAGCTCGGCGGCGGCGCGGGCGAGCCGGTCGTGCAGGTCGGCCACCCGCGCCCGCAGGTCGGCCACCTCCCGACCGCCGAACCGGTCTAGCGCCTCTCGCTGGGCCGCCGGTCGCAGCAGGCGGTGCTGGTCGGACTGGCCGTGCAGGGCCACGAGGGGCTCGGCGACCCGGGCGAGGGTGGAGGCGGGGACGGAGGCGCCGCCGACGAAGGCGCGCGAGCGGCCCTCGGCGGACACGTTGCGGGCGAGGACCACGCGGTCGTCCTCGAGCTCGCCGCCGGCCTCCTCGACCGCCTGCCCCAGGCCGGGTACGGCGTCCGCGGCGACCAGGCCCTCGACCCGGGCGCTGCGCGCGCCGGCGCGCACGGCCCCGCTGTCGGCACGACCACCCAGCAGGAGCGCCAGCGCGGTGACGACCATCGTCTTGCCCGCGCCGGTCTCACCGGTGATCACGGTCAGTCCGGGCCCGAGCTCCAGGGTCGAGGAGTCGATGACCCCCAGCGACCCGATCCGGATCTCCTCAAACATCCTCCGCACTCCCGTTGGACCGTCGACGACGTTCGGCGGCGCCGCGCCACCCCTCCACCGGGAGGTCGAACTTGGCCACCAGCCGGTCGGTGAAGGGCGCGGCGTGCAGCCGCACCAGGCGCACCGGGCGGACCCCGCGGCGTACCTCGATCCGGGCGCCGGGCGGCAGGTCGAAGGGGCGGCGCCCGTCGCACCACAGGACCCCGGCGCCCTCGGTGCCCGCGATCACCTCGACGGCCAGCACCGAGGTCGGGGCCACCACCATCGGGCGGGCGAAGAGGGCGTGGGCGCTGATCGGGACCATCAGCAGGGCGTCGACCCCGGGCCACACGATCGGGCCGCCGGCGC
>CAZRKV010000219.1:0-3522 GCA_964600305.1 uncultured Nocardioides sp.
GACGGCCTGGTAGACGCCGGCGTAGGAGGAGTCCGGGATCACCGCGAGGGTGTCGTGGGTGGCGCCGTCGGGGCCCCACATCTTCCCGCCGATCCGGATCATCGCCGGCATCGAGGCGTCGATGATCACGTCCGAGGGCACGTGCAGGTTGCTGATGCCGCGCCCGGAATCGACCATCGCCAGCGGCGGGCCCTGCTCGAGACCGGTCTTGACGGCATCGGCGATCGCCTGGCCGTCCGGCAGGTCGGAAGCCGCGTCGAGCAGCGCGCCGAGGCCGTCGTTGGGCGAGATGCCCGCGGCGGCCAGCTGGTCGCCGTACTGCTCGAAGACCTGCGGGAGGAACGCCTGCACCGCGTGGCCGAAGATGATCGGGTCCGAGACCTTCATCATCGTGGCCTTGAGGTGGAGGGAGAACAGCACGTCCTCGGTGCGCGCGTGCTCGATCTGCTCGTCGAGGAACCGGTGCAGCGCGGCCACGTCCATGTACGTGCCGTCGACGACCTCCCCGGCCTGCACCGGCAGGGACTCGCGCAGCACGGTCACCGCGCCGTCGGCGCCCACGTGCTCGATGCGCAGCGTGTCCTCGGCCTCGAGCACGACCGACTTCTCGTTGTCGCGGAAGTCGTCCTGGCCCATCGTGGCGACCCGGGTCCGGGAGTCGCCGGACCACTCCCCCATCGAGTGCGGGTGGTTGCGGGCGTAGTTCTTCACCGACGACGGTGCCCGGCGGTCCGAGTTGCCCTCGCGCAGGACCGGGTTGACCGCACTGCCCTTGACCTTGTCGTAGCGGGCCCGCACGTCGCGCTCGTCGTCGGTCTGCGGGTCCTCGGGGTAGTCGGGCAGGTCGAAGCCCTGCCCCTGCAGCTCGGCGATCGCCGCCTTGAGCTGGGGGATGGAGGCGCTGATGTTGGGGAGCTTGATGATGTTGGCCTCGGGCCGCTTCGCCAGCTCGCCCAGCTCGGCCAGGGAGTCGGGGACCTGCTGCTCGGCCGGCAGCCGGTCGGCGAACTGGGCCAGGATCCTGCCGGCCAGGGAGATGTCGCGGGTCTCGACCTCCACGCCTGCCTTCCCGGCGTAGGCCTCGATGACCGGTTTGAACGAGTACGTCGCCAGCAGCGGCGCCTCGTCGGTGTGGGTGTAGATGATCTTGGCCATGGCGACGGCGACTCCTGGGTCGTGACGGGCACAGTTTGCTTGACGTCAAGATACCTGACGTGGGCCGGATCGCCCACCTCGGCAGCACGCCGCCACGTCGACGGGCCGGCTCCCTGCAGTGGGGGCGTCCGACCCCGCCGTACCCAGGAGCCATCGTCGTGAATCAGACCCGCCACGGCCTCGGTCGCCAGCTGTTCGTCGAGGGCCTCGGGACCGGGGTGCTGGTGCTCGTCGGGTGCTCGGCCGTGGTCCTCGGCGGCGCCACGCTCGTGGTCGCCGCCACCTTCGGCCTCACCCTCGCGGTGCTGATCCACCTGTTCGGCCCCTTCACCGGCGGCCACTTCAACCCGGCCGTCTCGGTCGCGGCGGCCGCCGGGGGCCGGATCGCGTGGGTGCACGCCGGCCTCTACGCCGCCGCCCAGGCGCTGGGCGGCATCGTCGGTGCGCTCGTGCTCTTCGTGCTGCTGCAGGGCTTCCCCGGGTTCGGGTACGGCGACCCGGTGGGCGCCAACGCCTACGGAGACGCCGGCAGTGGTCATGCCTTCTGGGCGGCGTTCCTGGCCGAGCTGCTGTTCACCGCAGCGCTGGTCGCCGTGGTGCTCGGCGTGACCGACCGCCGCGGGTGGCGGGCCACCGGGATCCCGTGGGTGATCGGTCTCGTCTACGCGGCGATCCACCTGGCCACGCTGCCGATGACCGGCACCTCGGTGAACCCGGCGCGCTCGATCGGCCCGGCGCTCGTGGCCGGCGACTGGGTCCACGTCGGGCAGCTGTGGCTGTTCGTGCTCGCCCCCCTCACCGGCGCGGTGCTCGCCGCCCTCGCCTACGACGCCGCCCTCGGTCCCGCCCAGGAACCGGTGCCGGGCTCGGGGCTGCGCCTGCGGATCCCGCGGGCCGGCGCCGCGCCCGTCGGGGTGCCCTACCCGAGGGCCCCGAGGGCCCCGAGGACCACTGGCCCGCCCGCCGTGGGGGGACCTGCCACGGAGCGGCCGCCCGGACCCGGCACCCGCTCCCGTCCCGACCCCGGTGACGACCCCGGTGACGACCCGGGCGCGACCCGACGGATGCCGCGGCTCTGAACGGTGCCGGCGCGCCCTCAGCCGGGCGCACCACCCAGCCGGACGACCATCCCGGCAGCGGGTTCGACCAGCTCGACGGGCCCCACCCCGGGCAGCAACCGCCACTGCAGGGTCCGACCCGCCTCGGGGAGCTCGAGCTCGATCTCGAGCACGTCGTCGTGCGTCGCCGCGCCCAGGGCCACGGTCGCGGCGGGGTCGATCGTCCGGGCCAGCACGCGGGGAGCGCCCGGCGCGTCCTGCACCACCCAGCCGTCACCGGTGCGGGGGTGAGCGGGCACGACCAGCCCGGCCCCGGGGCCCTGGGGGCTGGCCCGCCACCCCTGCTCCGGGGCGTCGGGCTCCCGCACGTCGTACCCGAGGAGCCACACGTTCCCGTCGCGGTCCTGCGCCAGCCACGCGGTCTCCTCCCCGACGACCCGGCCCTGCGGTCCCCGGCGGACGGTCCGTCGTCCCGTGACCGGCACCCCGTGGACCTCCTCCCCCGCGACCACGGTCACCTCCCACGCGGCGACGCCGGGCTGCCCGGTGACGTCGTACTCCAGCCGCTCGCCGGGGTCGAGGGGGAACCAGGCGTGGTCCACCCGCTCGACGAAGTCGGCCGGGTCCGGGGAGGGGGACGGGGCCTCCAGCCGGTCGACCCCCGTCGGCCCGGTCGTGTGCGGCGCGGCGCCGCACGCGGCCGCGAGCAGCGCCACCAGCACCACCGGCAGCAGCACCGCCGGTCGGGCGGGACGACCACGCACAGGCACCCACCCAGCATTCCACGATGGCGCCCACGGGTACGGCGGCAGGGCGGACCGGGCTGCTCCGGGCGCCGGCGACGCTGCTAGTTTCGGGGCACCGTTCCACCCGCACACCCAAGGAGTCCCCGTGAGCGCCTCAACCGATTCCGTGTCAGAGTCCGGGCCCCTGAAGGTGGCCGTGACCGGCGCTGCCGGCCAGATCGGCTACAGCCTGCTCTTCCGCCTCGCCGCCGGTGCGCTCGGCGACCGCCCCATCGAGCTGCGCCTGCTCGAGATCACCCCCGCCCTGAAGGCCCTCGAGGGCGTCGTGATGGAGCTGGACGACTGCGCCTTCCCGGGGCTCGCCGGCATCGAGATCGGTGACGATGCCCAGCAGGTCTTCGACGGTGCCAACCTGGCCCTGCTCGTGGGCGCGAAGCCGCGGGGCCCGGGCATGGAGCGCGGCGACCTGCTCTCGGCGAACGGGTCGATCTTCACCGCGCAGGGCAAGGCGCTCAACGAGGTGGCCGCGGACGACGTCCGGGTCGGGGTCACCGGCAACCCGG
>CAZRKV010000219.1:3532-4949 GCA_964600305.1 uncultured Nocardioides sp.
TCGCCATGACCAACGCCCCGGACATCCCGAACGAGCGGTTCTCGGCCCTGACCCGGCTGGACCACAACCGGGCCATCTCCCAGCTCGCCGCCAAGACCGGCGCCCCCGTCACCGACATCCGCAAGATGACGATCTGGGGGAACCACTCCGCCACCCAGTACCCCGACATCTTCCACGCCGAGGTGGGGGGCCGCAACGCCGTCGAGGTGGTGGCCGACCAGCAGTGGCTGGAGCACGACTTCATCCCCACGGTCGCCAAGCGCGGGGCCGCCATCATCGAGGCCCGGGGCGCGTCCTCGGCCGCCTCGGCGGCGTCGGCCACGATCGACGCGGCGCGCGACTGGCTGCACGGCAGCGCCGAGGGTGACTGGGTGTCGATGGCCGTGCCCTCCGACGGCTCCTACGGCGTGCCCGAGGGCCTGATCTCCTCCTTCCCGGTCACCACGCGGAACGGGAACTGGGAGATCGTCCAGGGCCTGGAGATCGACGAGTTCTCCCGCGGGCGCATCGACGCCTCGGTCGCCGAGCTGGCCGAGGAGCGCGACGCGGTCACCGAGCTCGGCCTCATCTGAGGGTCACTCCGTCCCGCGCGGGGCGGGAAGGGGTGACCGGTGGGCTCAGGTGCCGGGCTGGTTCGGGATGGTCCCCGCGAGCAGCACCACCGCGGTGCCGGTGGCCGCGAGCAGGCTGCTGTCGACGGCCCGCCCGCGCACCTTGAGCATCCCCGCGTCGGCATCGGTGAAGACCAGGCGGGCCACGGCGGCCGCGACCAGGGAGGCGCCGATCCAGCCGGCCCCGCGCCGCCAGGAGTCCAGCCAGCAGATCGCCACCCCGGCCAGGGTGGTCAGCAGCAGGGCGATGTAGACGACACCCCCGATCGTCGACGGGTACCGGCGGGCGTCGAGGGACCCGTCCGGGTGCGTCTCGGAGTGGCCGGTGTCCGGCATCAGCCCGCAGCCTGCTCGGCGATCGAGACGACGTTGGCCAGCAGCATCGCCCGGGTCATCGGGCCGACGCCGCCCGGGTTCGGCGAGACCCACCCGGCCGTCTCCCACACGTCCTCCGCGACGTCGCCCGCGATCCGGCCGTCCACCCGCGAGACGCCCACGTCGAGCACGGCGGCGCCCGGCTTGACCATGTCGCCGGTGATCATCCCGGGAACCCCGGCGGCCGAGACCACGATGTCGGCGCGTCGTACGTGCGAGGCCAGGTCGCGGGTGCCGGTGTGGCAGAGCGTGACCGTCGCGTTCTCCGAGCGCCGCGTCAGCAGCAGCCCGAGCGGCCGCCCCACCGTGACGCCCCGGCCCACGACGACCACCTCTGCCCCCGCGATCGGCCCGGCGTGCCGGCGCAGCAGCGCGACGCTGCCGTACGGCGTGCCCGTCAGCGGCGCCTCCCGACCCAGGACCAGCCACCC
>CAZRKV010000220.1:0-4943 GCA_964600305.1 uncultured Nocardioides sp.
CGCGTTGACCTCCGTGTCGGTCTGGTGGTCGAGCAGGTCTGGCGCGACGCGTGGCGGTTCGACGGCTGGAGCGAGCACTTCTCCTTCGACCGCTGGATGGCGGCCGGCGAGCGCGGCCTGGCCGGCACCGGGGTGGACGTCGCGTGGTTCACCACGCGGGAGCGCGACTACGACGAGGTCCTGCCCTGGGACCACCTCGACTCGGGGCTGGACAAGGACTGGGTGTGGGCGGACTGGGAGGATTCCCTGGCCGCCGCGGCCGACCCGGACTCGGTCGAGGAGGTCGAGGACTGCCGCTGGACGCCCTGCTACGACTGCGGGGTCTGCCCGGAGATGAACACCGAGATCCAGGTGGGGCCCACCGGTCGCACGCTGCTGCCGCTCACGCCGGTCTGATCTGGTCCTCCACGTGGCCCGGCCGGGCGACGTACAGGGTGGTGACCAGCTGGGGCACCAGCACCACGAGCAGGAGCACCAGCGGCCAGGTCCAGCCCCCGGTGGCGTCGTAGAGCACGCCCACGGTGAACGGGCCCACGGCAGCGAGGAGGTATCCCGCGGCCTGGGTGAAACCGGACAGCGCCGCGGTGCCCTCCGGGGTCCGTGACCGCAGGGCGATCAGGCTGAGCACCAGGGGGAAGGTGCAGGCCCCCACCCCGACGAGCAGCGCCCACAGCACCGCCAGCTGCTGGGGGTGGAGGATCAGGCCGAGGTACCCGACCGGGTAGCAGGCCATCACGGCCAGCACGATGCCGCGCTGGTCGGTACGCCGCGCGGCCGCGCGGGGCAGCCACAGCGACAGCGGGATGCTGACGCCGGCGAGCAACCCGACCAGGGCTCCGGCGGTGGTCGCCGAGAACCCGCTGTCGCGCCACAGCTGGGCGAACCAGCCGAAGATCGTGTAGGCCTGCAGCGACTGCAGGCCGAAGGTGAGGGCCATCATCACGCCGATGGGGGTGCGGGCCACGGCGCGCAGCGAGACCTGGGGCCGCGAGGAGCCCGGCCGCCGGTCGTGGGCGACCATCAGCGCCCAGGGGAGCGCGGCCACGAGTCCCACCACCGCCCACAGGCCCAGCCCCTGCCGCCAGCCGCCGAAGGCCTGCGCGGCGGGCACGGTCAGCAGGAAGGCGCAGGTGAGCCCGATCGCCAGCGCCGTGCTGTAGAGCGCCGTGGCCAGCCCGATCCGGTCCGGGAAGTGCAGGCGCACCAGGGAGGGCAGCAGGACGTTTCCGGTGGCCATGCCCGCGAGCGCGACCAGGCTCAGCAGCATGAACAGCACCACAGAGTCGGTCACCGCCCGGCCACCCAGGCCCACCACCAGCAGCGCCAGGGAGAGCAGCAGCGAGCGGTGCAGGCCGAACAGGCGGGCGGCCCAGGGTGCGCTCGCGCCGAAGATCGCGAACGCCACCACGGGCAGCGAGGTGAGCACACCGGCCACGGCGTTGCTCATCCCGAGACCAGCCGTGATCTCGGCCAGCACCGGGCCGACGCTGACCGCGGCGGGCCGCAGGTTCAGCGCCAGGAGCACGAAGGCCAGCAGGACCAGCAGGCGGCCGCCCCGGGCGGGCGCAGGGGAGGAGGACATCGCCTGGATCCTCGCAGGGGCGGTCGGTCAGTGCGCACCCGCCCGGCGCGGTCGCACCGCCTCGGGACGGACCATCATCAGGTCGAACTCGATCGCCCGCAGGGTCGAGTCCTGGTGGGTGATGGGGAAGATGCCCGAGGTGGCGAAACCGGCCGCCTCGTACATCGCGAGCATGTCGGGGAAGCCGGGCATCCCGTCGTAGATCGGCAGGAACGGGACCTCCGACTGCAGCCCCACCACGGTCGCCAGCGCCTCGCCGGCGCCGCGGAAGGTGGGGACGTCGTACCCCTGGGTGTCCATCTTGAGGAAGACCCGGGGAGCCTCGACGCCGGCGACGGCCTCGTCGAAGAGGCCGTCGAGGCGGCGCACGGTGATGGCCTCGGTGTGGGACTCGCCCAGCTTGCTGCGCCACTGGCGCCCGAAGGAGCTCGAGGGGAGGAGCGAGCTCATCGTGCTGCCCCGGACGACGTTGATCTCCTCGGAGCGGTCGGCGTCCCCGAGGGCGCAGGCGTGGACGTGCCACTCCGGGTCCCCGGCGGCCGCCCGACGCAGGCGGCGCACGGTGTCGGGCACGGGCTCGAAGGACACGATCCGGCCGCGGTAGCCGAGCCTGCGGAGCCGGCGCCCGAACTGTCCGACGTTGGCCCCCACGTCGAGGACGACGTTGACCTCCAGCCGGCGCAGCAGCCAGGCGAGGTGCTCCCCGCCCAGGTAGGAGCCCATCTCGTGCTGGAACATGTTCATCCGCTCCCGGGCCGCCTCCCGGTCGAGCACCACGTGGCTGCCCAGGACCGGGGGGCCGACCTGGTGCGCCGTACGGCGGGCGGGCGGCCGCTGGACGAGCCAGGCGCCACCGTCGAGGCGCTGCACGTCCGCGCCGAGGCGGGTCAGGGCGGCGTGCAGGGACCGTCGCCAGGTGATCATCGGGCCACCCTACTGAGGCGAGGGGGTCGCGCCCCGGGTACGGCGCGCCGTGGTCTCACCCCCGGTCGCACTCCGGAGGAGCGGGGACCTCCAGGACGGCGCGCACCGCGTCGTGGTCCGAGACGGTCGAACGCACCACGACCGCGTCGCGGGCGGTGATGTCGCGGGAGTGCAGCACGTAGTCGATCCGGGTCCGGCGCACCGTCCGCGGGTCTCCGCGTCCGGCCGCCGGCCAGACGTCGTCGAAGCGCTGTCCCAGGATCCCCAGCGCCCGACGCCCGGGCCCGGCGTTCAGGTCGCCGCCCAGGACCTGGGGGAGCGGGTCGGGCCCCACCAGGTCCAGGATCTTCCTGGCCTGGGCACGCCGCGCGGCGGCGGAGGTGTGCTCCAGGTGGGTGTTGTAGACGGCGACCGGGACGCCGTCCAGGTCCACCTGGGCCCGCAGGAGGCTGCGCAGGTCCGTGCCGGGGCGGTGGGGGAGGTGCACGTTCTGGTGGGACTCGATCGGCCACCGGGAGAGGATGGCGTTGCCGATCCGGCCCCGCGGCACGCCGGGACGCGGCCGCTGGTAGGCCCCGTTGGCGCCGTACACGGCCTCCATGCCGAGCCGCTCGCCGAGCCACGCCGCCTGGTCGACCAACCGGGTGCGCTTCCGGCCCCGGTCCACCTCCTGGAGGAGCACCACGTCGGCCTCCATCGACGCGATCTCGCGCGCGATCGTCTCCAGCCTCAGGCCTCCCCCCAGTCCGCCGTGGATGTTGAAGGTCGCGACCACGAGCCGGCGCGGAGGCACCTCCTGGCAGGACGGGCCCAGCTTCCCGATCCGGTCCCGCAGCCGGCGGGCCCGCCGGTGGTGGCGGTCCCGCTCCCCGTCGCCGGGCTGTGCGGCCGACGGGCCGGGGGGCGGATCGGGCAGGGCGGTGAACGTCTCGCTCGGCTCGACGGGTCCTTCGGGCCCCTCGGACGAGGGGGCGGCCCCACCCGGATCCGGGGCCCGGTCCGGGCGAGCCCCCACGACCAGCCACACCAGGAGCAGGCAGCCGGCCAGGGCGGCCAGAGCCGCTCCCTCGCGCCACGGGTGGGACATGCCGCTCTCCTGTCGGTCGCTCGGGCGCATCGTAGTCGCCGTGGGTAGAGTTCCGGCCGTGCGTGACCAGCCAGAGCAGCAGGCGCCGCCGGTCCAGCGGTTGCGGATCCGGTACGCCAAGCGGGGCCGGATGCGGTTCGCGTCCCACCGCGACTTCAGCCGGGCGTTCGAGCGGGCCCTGGTCAGGGCGCAGGTGCCGATGGCCTACTCCTCGGGGTTCAACCCGCACCCCCGCATCTCCTACGCCGGCGCCGCACCGACCGGTTCGGCGAGCGAAGCGGAGTACCTCGAGATCGGCCTGGCCGAGGAGGTGGGCCCCGGTCGCGTGCAGGCCGCGCTGGCGGAGTCCCTGCCCCCCGGCCTGGACGTGCTGGAGGTGGTCGCTGGCCTGCCCGGCAAGCTCGCCGACCGCCTCGAGGCGAGCCGCTGGCAGATCCGGGTGGCGGCGTCGGCAGCCGAGGCCGGGCCTGCCGTGGACGCCTTCCTCGCGCGCGACGCGGTCGAGGTGGAGCGGATGACCAAGAAGGGCAAGCGGTCCTTCGACTGCCGCGCAGCGGTCCTCGCGCTGTCCGTGGAGGACCCGGACCCGGCTCACGACGGCGCGGTCCTGGACCTGGTGCTCCGCCACACCGAGCCCGCCGTACGCCCCGGGGACGTGCTCCAGGGGCTGGAGGCGGTGGGTGGCTTGGCCGTGGGGCCGGCCCCGCGGCTCACCCGCACCCAGCAGGGCCCGCTGGAGCCGGGCTCGACCCGGATCGGCGACCCGCTGGCCGATCACGGCTGAGGAGATCTCCGCGACCGTGTGCGATACTCGCCACGGTCGTGCGCACACGAGTGCACGACGCGACGACGTTCTCGCCGGTCGGCACGCACCGGTCGGCACAGGGGACGCCCGTCGCCGCCAGACCGCGACGCGGCCGGGCACACGTCGGTGACAGGGGCGTGCGCCACCCGGGAGGACCGGGCACCGGTTCGGCGACCGCGGCAGGTGGGTGGCGGGGGTCTGTTGACGCTCCGCGGAGGGGGTCGCCGCTACCGAAGGCTTTGCGCCGAGGCGCCGGTGAGCCGGTGCTCGGCCCACGACACGCCCGGCGGTCAGCGACCGCGGGGCCGAGGAGCACACATGCTCGACGAGAACAACGACGAGAACAATCGCGACACCGACGGTGACCGGACCCCGCAGGAGGGGAACGCACGCGAGTCCGTCCCCGGGACGGCGGTGCTGTTCCAGCCGCCGGACACCTCCCAGGTCCCGCCCCCGCCCCGCGGACGTGGTGACGACGAGGAAGGCGACGACGAGGACGTCGCCGGCGACCCGGACGAGGGCGACCCCGAGGACGGCTCCGAGGA
>CAZRKV010000221.1:0-4914 GCA_964600305.1 uncultured Nocardioides sp.
ACTCGCGCGGGTGGGCCTCGGCGCCGCCGTACGTGGCGGGCTGGAGCATCCGGACCACGCCGGTCTCGCGGAGGATGTCGGCGGCGCGGTCGGTCAGCCGGCCGCGGTCCTCGTTCGCCGGGGCGAGCTCGGCGATCTCCTCGCCGTGCGCCTCGAGCGCGTCCAGGGTCGAGTGGGTCATGACAGGCCTCCGGGTGGGCAGTCGCGGGTGAGGAAGGAGAGCACGGTCGCCTCCCAGGCGGCCTTCTGCTCGATCATGGCCCAGTGGCCGCAGTCGGGGAGCACGTGGAGCTCCGCGTGGGGGATGGTGCGCATCGGCAGGATGGCCAGGTCGAGCGGGGTCACCCGGTCGTCGCGGCCCCACGTCATCAGGGTGGGGGCGGTGATCCGGTGCAGCATCGCCCAGTACGGCGGCTCCGGGCTCGCCGCCTGGAAGGCCTCCATCGCCTCGAACGCGGCGCGGGAGTACATCTTCCGCATCGATGCGAGCGTCGAGGGGTCACTCACCTGCGCCCAGCGCTGCTCGACCACCTCCCGGGTGACGAAGGCCGGGTCGTGGACCATCGAGTGCAGCCACTGCTGCAACCGTTCGCGGGTCGGGTCCTCGACGAATCCCTGCAGCAGCCGGATCCCCTCGGCGGGGCCGGGGCTGAGCAGGTTGCGACCCAGACCGCCCACGGTGACCAGGTGGCGCACCCGGTCGGGGTGGGCGATCGCGAACCGCGCGCCGACGATGCCGCCCATCGAGTTGCCGATGACATCCACCGCGTGCAGCCCCAGGCCGTCCAGGAGCGTGACGACCGCGGGCATCGCCGCGGCCATCGGGTGCTCCCCGGTGGGGTCGCTGACCCCGAAGCCGGGGAACTCCAGGACCAGGCACCGGAAGTGCTCCGCGAGCGCCGGGAGGTTGCCGGAGAAGTTGCGCCACCCGGTGACGCCGGGGCCCGAGCCGTGCAACAGCAGCAGCGGGGGCGCGTCCGGGGCCCCCACGTCGTGGTAGCGGAGCACCCCGGTGTCGGTGCTGATCTCCCGGAGGGTGTCCTCCCGGGGCGGTGCCTGGTGGCTCTCGTACGGCGTCACGTGCGGCACGCTAGACCGGTGCCACCCGTCGGGTCGGTCGCCTTCCGGTGACCGGGAGGTTTCCCCGGTCGGCCGGGGGAACCGGCACTTGGCAGGTGTTTCAGTGCCTGTCAGGTGCCGGTTTCACCGGTCAGCCGGGGAAACTGCCACCCGTCAGACCGACGCCAAGGGGCGCATGCCCCGACGGGGCGGCAGGTCGGGGTGGAGCTCGGCGGCGATCGCCCGGGCGGCGTTGACCACCAGGGGGGCGACCCGCTCGAGCGGCATGTCCGCGCCCCCGACCGCGGAGAGCGCGGCGACCGGCCCCTCGGGGCCACGGATCGCGGCGGCGACGCAGGCGATGTCGGCGTAGCACTCGCCCCGCTCGAACGCGAGGCCCCCGCGGGCGCGGATCCGGTTCAGCTCGCCGTGCAGCCCCTCGAGGTCGGCGATGGTGGAACCGGTGCGCGGGGCCAGGCTGTGGCCCACCAGCTCATCGACGTGCTCGGGTTCCAGCCACGCCAGCATCGCCTTGCCCAGCGCGGTGCAGTGGGCCGGCATCCTCCCCCCGACACGCGAGGGGACCTTCACCGCGAACCGGCCGCCGACCTTGTCCAGGTAGGCCACCTCGTCGCCCTCGAGCACACCGAGGTGGACCACGGCGCCGGTGCGCAACAGCAGCTCGTGCAGGTACGGCGCCGCCGCGGCACGGACCTCGGTGTGGTCATTGCCGGCGCTGGCGAGTCCCAGGGCGCGACGCCCGAGCACGTAGCCGTGGGAGGTGTGGTCCAGCCACTCCAGCCGCACCAGCTGCTCGAGGATGCGGTGGGCGGTCGAACGGGGGAGGTGGGTACGACGGGAGACGTCCTCGAGGGTCAGCCGGGCGCTGGCGCCGTCGAAGGCGTCCAGGATCAGGGTCATCCGCTCGACCATCGAGGGCGGGAGATCCCGCCGGGGGGTGCTGCCCGTCTCCACGCCGGCTGCGACCGACATATGAACTACCTCCACAAAACTGAAATTCATTCTGCCCCGGTGGATCGCGACAGTAACAGCGCCCGGGCCTGCACGGAAGGCAGAACTGAAATTTGTTCTACTCCGCCCGGGGCGACCCTCCTCCCGACCAGCGGGACCGCGCCCACCCCGCCTCGCGAGAGGTCCCTTGAATGGCTGGCACCGCCGGCGTACGACGCAGCACTGACCCCGACCCTGGAGGCCCCATGCGGATCGGCATCACCAGCCCCGTGGTGACCCTGCTCCCGGGCGCCCACGACGCCTGGGAGGCGCACGCCGGCATCGAGGAGCTCGGACAGGTCGCGGAGGCCGCGGACCGGCTGGGCTACGACCACCTCACCTGCTCCGAGCACGTGGCCGTGCCGGTCGACGTGGCCGAGCAGCGGGGCGGCACCTACTGGGACCCGCTCGCGACGTTCGGCTACCTCGCCGCGCGCACCAGTCGCATCCGGCTGGCCACCCAGGTGCTGGTGCTCGGCTACCACCATCCGCTGGAGGTCGCGAAACGGTACGGCACCCTCGACCGGATCTCGGGAGGGCGCCTGGTGCTCGGTCTGGGCGTGGGCAGCCTGGCCGAGGAGTTCGCGCTGCTCGGGGCCCGGTTCGAGGGGCGCGGCGCGGTCGCCGACGACGCCCTCGCCGCCCTCCGGGCGAGCCTGGGCACGGCGCGACCGGCGTACCACGGCGAGCACTTCGACTTCGCCGACGTCGTCGTCGCGCCGCACGCGGTTCAGGAGCACGTGCCGTTCTGGATCGGCGGGCGCAGCACCCGCAGCCTGCGCCGGGCCGTGGAGCTCGGCGATGGGTGGGTGCCCTTCGGCCTGGGACCGGACCAGCTCCGCGAGATGCTGGACGCCGTGGAGCTGCCCACGGGGTTCGAGGTCGTGCTCGGGCCCGGACGCCCGCTCGACCCGACCGGGGACCCCGAACGGGCCGCGCGGGCGTTGCTCCGGCTGCGCGAGGTCGGGGCCACGGTCGTGACGCTGAAGCTGGTCGCGGAGTCCGCGGCCCACTACGCCGAGCAGCTGGAGGCGATGGCCGGACTCGCCGCCGAGATCGACTAGGAACGCTGGAGGAACCATGGACGAGACCCGCCTGGCCGCCCTCGAGGAGCGGCTGCGACGACTCGAGGACGAGCAGGAGATCGCACTGCTGGTGGCCTCCTACGGCCCCCTCGTGGACGCCGGGGCCGCCGACGAGGTGGCTGCGCTGTGGACCGCGGACGGCGTGTACGACGTCGACGAGCGCTACATGGGCGACCGCGAGGCGATCCGGGACATGGTGCGTTCCGAGGACCACCAGGGGCTGATCCGCCGGGGGTGCACCCACTTCCTCGGCCCGGCGCACGTGCGGGTGGACGGCGACTCCGCACGCGCGGTCTGCCAGTCGGTGCTGCTGGTGCGACACCGGGAGCGCACCCTCCCGGTCCGAACCGCCGCCAACCTGTGGGAGCTGACCCGCACCCCGGACGGCTGGCGGGTCACGCGACGGACCACGCGGCTCCTCGACGGCAGCGACGAGGCCCGCCGGCTCCTCACGTCCACCACCACCGACGCCTGAGAGGCAGGGACCATGACCCAGCGGGGACGCCTGTCCGGACGCGTCGCCGTCGTGACCGGCGGCGGTGACGGGATCGGCGCAGGGATCGTGCGGCGCTACGCCGCGGAGGGCGCCACCGTCCTCGTCGCCGACATCGACGAGGACACCGGCCACGCCGTCGCCGAGCAGGCCGGAGCCCTCTTCCTGCGCGTCGACGTCACCGACCGTGACCAGGTCGAGGGCATGGTGGAGCACGCGGTCCGAGAGCTCGGCGGGATCGACGTCCTCGTCAACAACGCCTGGGGCGCCGGCGACATCGGTCGGGTGGAGCACAAGACCGACGCGATGCTCGACCGCGGGTTCGCGATGGGCTACTACGGCCCCTTCTGGGCGATGCGTGCCGCCTTCCCGCACATGAGAGAGCAGGGGTGGGGGCGCATCATCAACATGTGCAGCCTGAACGGGGTCAACGCCCACATGGGCACCCTGGAGTACAACTCGGCCAAGGAGGCGCTGCGCACCCTGACCCGCACCGCAGCACGGGAGTGGGCGCCGACCGGGGTGGTGGTCAACGCCATCTGCCCCGGGGCCCGGAGCGCAGCCTTCCGGCGGGTCTCCGCGGCCAGGCCGGAGGTCGCGGCTGCGGCCGAGGGCGCGAACCCGATGGGCCGGCTCGGCGACCCCGACGATGACATCGCCCCGGTCGCGGTCTTCCTGGCCAGCGAGGATTCCCGCTACCTGACCGGCAACACCCTCTTCGTCGACGGCGGCACCCACGTCAGTGGCGCCGACTGGCGCCCCGACCTCCCCGACGCCCCGGCCGACGGCTCGCGGTGACCCCACGGGAGGCCGTGCTCGAGGCCGTGGCGACCTTCGCCGCCGCCACCGACGCCCGCGACTGGGAGGCCCTGCGGACGATGCTCACCGACGACGCCGGGGCGTACGGCGAGCGCGGAGCGGACCGGGTGGTCGCCACGATGCGGGCCCACCTCGGCGGGGTCGGACCGACCCAGCACCTCCTCGGCAACCATCGGGTCGACCGACCCGACGAGGACACCGCCCGGGTGCTCTCCTACGGCCGGGTGCACCACGTGGGCGCCGGACCGAGCGCCGGCGACTTCTACGAGTGCCTCGGCGAGTACGACGACACCTGGGTCCGGCGGGAGGGCCGGTGGCTGCTGGCCCGG
This sequence comes from uncultured Nocardioides sp., assembly GCA_964600305.1. Taxonomy (GTDB): domain Bacteria; phylum Actinomycetota; class Actinomycetes; order Propionibacteriales; family Nocardioidaceae; genus Nocardioides. The sequence goes on from CAZRKV010000221.1 coordinate 4,797, forward strand.
CGCTGGTTCGACATCCGGATCTCACTCGGGGACTTCTCGGTGCTGCGCCCCGGTCCCTGAGGGTCAGGTCCCGGGCGAGACCCGCGGGCCGCTCTGGACCAGCCGCGCCTCGAGCGCG
>CAZRKV010000222.1:0-4901 GCA_964600305.1 uncultured Nocardioides sp.
CAAGACCCTGATCCAGCACCTGATCCGCTGGGTCATCGACTCCGGCGAGTTCGCCTCCGACGAGCACGGCGACGACGTCGCCGAGGTGCTGCAGGCGATCCTGGACCAGGAGATCACCCCGGAGCTGGTGCCGGCCGCCGAGGGGGAGGAGCCCCAGTCGACCGAGGCCGCGATCGGGCCGTACTCGCTGCAGGACTTCAACCTCTACCACGTGCTGCGGCACGGGATGCGGCCCAGCCGGATCGCGTTCCTGTCCATGCACGCCTGGCGGGACCCCGAGGTGGGCGAGTGGCCACCCGGCTACCCCGAGGAGCGGCGTACCGCCCACGACCTGGCCACCATCCGTCGGTGGCTGGTGGTCTTCGTCGAGCGCTACTTCGCCAACCAGTTCAAGCGCTCGGCGCTGCCGAACGGGCCCAAGGTGGTCGCCGGGGGCTCCCTCTCGCCCCGGGGCGACTGGCGGATGCCCTCGGACGCCAGCGCTGCGGCCTGGCTGGACGAGATCGAGCGGAACGTGCCCCGAGACTGAACCGATCCCGCCCGATGCGACATAGTGGGCGCATGGGCAAGCAGGAAGACTTCGTTCTCCGCGCTCTCGAGGAGCGCGACGTCCGCTTCGTCCGGCTCTGGTTCACCGACGTGCTCGGGTTCTTGAAGTCGGTGTCGGTCGCCCCGGCGGAGCTGGAGAACGCCTTCGACGAGGGCATGGGGTTCGACGGCTCCGCGATCGAGGGCTTCGCGCGGGTCTACGAGGCCGACATGCTGGCGATGCCCGACCCCGCCACCTTCCAGATCCTGCCCTGGCGAGGTGACGGCCCCTCGACGGCGCGGATGTTCTGCGACGTGGTGATGCCCGACGGGAGCCCGTCGTACGCCGACCCGCGGTTCGTGCTGAAGCGGATGCTGGGCACCGCGGCCGACAAGGGGTTCACGTTCTACACCCACCCCGAGGTCGAGTTCTACCTGTTCAAGGACACCCCCAATGCCGGTGAGAACCCGGTCCCGGTCGACCGCAGCGGCTACTTCGACCACACCGCCCAGTCACGTGGCTCGGACTTCCGGCGGGAGGCGATCACGATGCTCGAGGCGATGGGCATCTCCGTCGAGTACAGCCACCACGAGGGAGGCCCGGGCCAGCAGGAGATCGACCTGCGGTTCGCCGACGCGTTGTCCACCGCCGACAACATCATGACCTTCCGGACGGTGATCCGGGAGGTGGCGCTCAGCCAGGGGGTGTGGGCCAGCTTCATGCCCAAGCCCTTCACCACCCACCCCGGCTCGGGGATGCACACCCACGTCTCGCTCTTCGAGGGCGACACCAACGCCTTCTTCCGCGCCGGTGCGGAGTACCAGCTCAGCCCGACCGGCCGGGCCTTCATCGCAGGGGTGCTGCGCCACGCCAGCGAGATCAGCTGCCTGACCAACCAGTGGGTGAACAGCTACAAGCGGCTGCTCGGCGGGGGCGAGGCGCCGTCGTACATATGCTGGGGGCACAACAACCGTTCGGCGATGATCCGGGTCCCCATGTACAAGCCGAACAAGGGCCAGTCCACCCGCGTCGAGCTGCGCACGATCGACGCCGCCTGCAACCCCTACCTCGCCTTCGCCGCGATCCTGGGCGCCGGGCTGAAGGGGATCGAGGAGGACTACGAGCTCCCGCGCGAGGCCGAGGACGACGTGTGGTCGCTGACCGACCGGGAGCGGCGGGCGCTGGGCATCCAGCCGCTGCCGAAGACGCTCGGTGAGGCGATCGCCGTCGCCGAGGAGTCCGAGCTGCTCCCCGAGGTGCTCGGCGAGCACGTCTACGACTACTTCCTGCGCAACAAGCGGTCCGAGTGGCAGCAGTACCGCGTCCAGGTCTCGGCCTTCGAGCGCGACCAGATGCTCCCGATGCTCTGAGTGGACCGGACGGGCAGCGGATGAGCGGAGGTCGCCGGAGCGCACGCACCGAGCTGCTGAGGCTCGGGTTCACCGATCCCTCGGCGGCAGCCGAGGGCCTGGCGGAGCTGGGCACCTACGCCCACCTGGTGGCGGGTCACCTCGCCGGGGTGCCCGACCCCGACGCCGCCCTGGTCGCGCTGCTCGACCTGGCCGACCGGGTGGAGGACCGCGACGAGCTCCTGTCCGCCGTGACCGACGACGTCGACACCGGCGCGCGGCTGCTGGCGGTGCTCGGGGGGAGCGAGGCGCTCGTCGACCACCTCCGACGTCACCCCGGGGACTGGCGCCAGCTGGCCGATCCGGCGCTCGCGACCAGCCGCGGTGCCGCGTGGGCGATGCGGGAGGAGCTGCTCCGGGCCGTGGGGGCCGACCCTGCCGCGGACGCGCCGACCAGCGGGCTCCCGGACGCCGAGGCCGTGGACGCCCTGCGGGTGACGTACCGACGGATCCTGTTGCGGCTGGCGGCCCGGGACCTCGTGCACGGGGTCGGCGTCGACGACGTCGCCGCGGAGCTCTCCGACCTCGCCGCCGGCACGCTGGACGCGGCGCTGGCGGTGGCCCGGGCCCGCCTGGGCGAGGACGCGGACCTGGTGCGACTCGCGGTGGTGGCGCTGGGCAAGTGCGGCGCCCACGAGCTCAACTACGTCAGCGACGTGGACGTGGTCTTCGTCTGCGAACCGGTCGACGGTGCCGACCACGACCAGGCGATGCGGGCGGGCGGCCGGCTGGCGGCGAACCTGATGCAGGTCTGCTCCGACGACACCGCCGAGGGCACGATCTGGCCCGTCGACGCCAACCTGCGACCCGAGGGCCGGCACGGCCCGCTGGTGCGGACCCTCGACAGCCACCGCGGCTACTACGAGCGCTGGGCCAAGACCTGGGAGTTCCAGGCCCTGCTGAAGGCGCGGGCCGTGGCGGGGGACCTCGACCTGGGGCACGCGTACGTCGAGATGACCGCGCCGCTGGTCTGGTCGGTCGCGGACCGCGAGGAGTTCGTGGAGGACGTGCGCGCGATGCGCCGCCGGGTGCTGGAGCACATCCCCACCAGCCAGGCCCAGCGCCAGCTCAAGCTCGGATCCGGCGGCCTGCGGGACGTGGAGTTCGCCGTCCAGCTGCTGCAGCTGGTGCACGGCCGCGATGACACCGGCATCCGCTCCCCGACCACCCTGAGCGCGCTCGCCCAGCTCACCCGCGCGGGGTACGTCGGGCGGCCCGACGGGCAGGCCCTGCACGAGGCGTACGCCTTCCTGCGCCGGCTCGAGCACCGGCTCCAGCTGCACCGGCTCACCCGCACCCAGGTCGTCCCCGCGGACGAACCGGCCCTGCGGCGGCTCGGCCGGGCGATGGGGCACCTCCGGGACCCCGTCGCCGGGCTGGAGGAGGAGTGGCGCCACCACCGCCGCGAGGTCCGCCGGCTGCACGAGAAGCTCTTCTACCGCCCGCTGCTGAACGCCGTCGCCCGGTTGCCGGGCGAGGAGGCGCGGCTGTCCACCGACGCGGCCGCCGAGCGCCTCACCGCCCTGGGGTACCTCGACCCCCGGGGCGCGTTGCGCCACATCGAGGCCCTCACGGCGGGAGTCTCCCGGACCGCGCGGATCCAGCGGACCCTGCTCCCGGTCATGCTGGAGTGGTTCGCCGACGCCCCCGACCCCGACGCCGGCCTGTTCGGGTTCCGCCGCATCAGCGAGTCCCTGGGGCGCACCCCTTGGTACCTCAAGACGCTGCGCGACGAGGGCCTGGTGGCCGAGCGGCTGGCCCGGCTCCTGGCCAGCAGCCGCTACGCCACCGACCTGCTGGAGCGCGAGCCCGAGGGTGTCCGCCTCCTGGGCACGGACCTGACCCCCCTCTCGCACGAGGCGTTGCGCCGGGAGATGCAGGCCGCCGCGGCCCGGCAACCCGACACCGAGGCGGCGATCCGTGCGGTGCGCGGCATCCGCCGGCGCGAGCTGTTGCGGACGTCGATGGCCGACCTCTTCCACGTGGTGGAGGTCGAGGAGATCGGGTTCACGCTGTGCCGGATCACCGACGCCACCCTGGACGCCGCGCTGGCGATCGCGGTGCTGGCGGTGCAGCGGGACCGGTCGTTGCCGGAGGCCCCCGCCCGGTTGGCGATCATCGCGATGGGGCGGTACGGCGGCTTCGAGCTGTCCTACGGCAGCGACGCCGACGTGATGTTCGTGCACGAGCCGCTGGAGGGGGCCGAACCGTCCGAGGCCACGTCGTACGCGCAGGCGGTGGCCAACGAGCTCCGTCGCCTGCTCGCCCTCCCGGCGAGCGACCCGGCGCTGGAGGTGGACGCCGACCTCCGGCCCGAGGGCCGGCAGGGGCCGCTGGTCCGGTCCCTGGAGTCCTACGCCGCCTACTACGAGAAGTGGTCCCAGGTGTGGGAGACCCAGGCGTTGCTGCGGGCCAACGCCGTGGTGGGTGACATCGGCCTGCGGGAGCGCTTCACCGAGCTGATCGACCCGCTGCGCTTCCCCGAGGACGGGATCGGCGAGGACGCGGTGATCGAGATCCGACGGATCAAGGCCCGCGTCGACGAGGAGCGGCTGCCGCGTGGGGCCGACCACCAGACCCACCTCAAGCTGGGGCGCGGCGGCCTCGCCGACATCGAGTGGACGGTGCAGCTGCTGCAGCTCCGGCACGCCGGCCAGGTCCCCGGGCTGCGGACCACGAGCACCTTGCGGGCCCTGGAGGCCGCGGAGGAGGCCGGGCTGATCGAGCCGGACGACGCCGCGGACCTGCGCCGGGCGTGGTGCCTGGTCTCCGACCTGCGCAACGCGGCCACCCAGGTCCGGGGCAAGCCGGCCGACCAGCTCCCGAGAGACTCCCGGGAGAGGGCGGCCGTCGCCTCCCTGCTGGGCTACGACGCCGGCCAGACCGAGGAGATGTTCAACGACTACCTGCGGACGACCCGGCACGCGCGCGGCGTGGTCGACCGCATCTTCTGGGAGTGAGCG
>CAZRKV010000223.1:0-3364 GCA_964600305.1 uncultured Nocardioides sp.
CGAGCGGCTGGCGGAGTGGCGGCGGCAGCACCCGCTCGACGTCGTACGGCTCATCGCGCAGCGGCGAGCCGCGGGTGAGTAAGGCCCCGAGTCACCACCGGGGGCACACGCCCGTCCACAGGCGCCCCGGCGCGCTCTGGCGGTGGGCGCACGCTCCTGCCAGCGTGGAGCGCATGCCGAGGTTGCGCACGAAGGGCGGCAAGCACCACCCTCACCGAGAGTATGATCAGGGTATGAGTCGCAAGCTGCGGAAGACCCTGACCCTGGACCCCGAGGTCGTCGAGACCTTCGGCGCTGATCCGACGACCCTGTCGGCCGCGGTCAACGCCGTGCTGCGGGAGGAGATGGAGCGTCGCGGCCGGAGCGCTGCCCTGGCCGAGTACGTCGACCAGCTGGACGCCGAGTTCGGCGCGCCCGACCCCGCGGAGGTCGAACGGTTCCGCCGGGCCCTGTCGTGACCGCGCTGGTGCTGGACTCCGAGGGGTTCTCGGCGCTCGCGCGCTCACGCCAGGGGTCGCCCCCGGGCCCCGTGCACGCGGCGTTGCGGGCTGCGGTCGAGTCCGGCAGCGAGGTGGTGGTGCCGGCTGCCGTGTTGGCCGAGCAGTACCGTGGGGGCCCGCACGACCAGGTGGTCGACTCGTGCCTCGGCCGCCACACCGGCATCGACGTCGTGAACACCGACCGCCGCTTGGCTCGGGCCGTGGGCCACCTGCTGAGCCGGGCCGGTCGCGGGTCGGAGCGCCACGTCGACGCGACCACCGTGGCCGTGGCGGTCGCCGCGGGTGGCGGGGTGGTCCTCACCGCCGACGTCGACGATCTGCAGGAGCTCGCCACTGACCTGGTGGGCGTCACCGTCGAAGGGATCTGATGGGCAAGAACAACAAGGCACGACGGGCGGCCAAGGCCAAGCGCCGCGCCAAGCGCGGGACGCCCCGCAGCCGTGGTGAAGCAACACAGGGGCCGGCGGGCTTCGACGGTCTCGGACCGGATCCCGGGCCCGACCCCCGGTTCCAGGCCCCTGCCCTCTGGCTCGCCCTGAACACGGCCGTCGACGAGGGCGCCCCCACCCAGCGACATGCCGAGGCGCTCGCATCGCTGCCCGCGAGGCAGGCCGACCCCGAGGCCGAGACGATCCTGGCCCGCCAGATCGACGCGATCTGGGGTGCCGGGTGGCAGCCGGCCGAGCTGCGGCGGCTGCTGCGTCGCCGCCGCACGAAACGCCTGGCGGGGCTGCTCGAGGTCGCCGTCCATGCCGACCACGCCCGGCGACCGGGCCAGGCCCTCGACGAGCGGTGGGCCGCTCAGCTGCGCGAGCTCGGGAGCCGGGACGTCTCCCTGCAGGGATCCTGGCTGGCGAACTGGCGGGCGGCCGAGGGCCTCGACCGTGCCACCAGCTACCTGCACGCAGCGCAGCTGATCGTGGAGCTCGGGCGGCTGCCCGTGCTCGACGTCCTGATTCCCCCGCCCGGACGCCCGAGCGGCGCCGTCCGCGGCGTACCGACGTCGTCCTCGACCACCGGCGACCCGATGCTCGCGCGGGTGCGCAAGCTGCTGGACAAGGCCGAGTCGACCGAGTTCGAGGAGGAGGCCACCGCGTTCACCGCCAAGGCCCAGGAGCTGATGAGTCGGCACGCCATCGACCAGGCTGCCGTGTCGGCTCAGGACGCCGAGGACACCCCGCGGATGGTCCGCCTCCCCGTCGACGCGCCGTACGCCGACGCCAAGTCGGTGCTCCTGGCCGAGATCGCCCTGGCCAACCGGTGCCGCGCGGTCTACCTCAAGGGCCTCGAGATGAGCACGGTGGTGGGCCACGCCGAGGACCTGGGCCTGGTCGAGCTGTTGTTCACCTCGCTGCTGGTTCAGGCCCAGCACGCCCTGGCGGAGGCCGGTCGCGGGCAGGACCTCGGGGCCCGAGCGCGGAGCCAGTCGTTCCGGTCATCGTTCTTCCTCGCCTACGCCTCCCGGATCGGAGAGCGCTTGCAGCTCGTCACCGCCGACGTGCTGGCCGAAGCAGGGGAGACCTCGAGCTCGGCCCTGGTGCTGCGTGACCGCGAGCACGCGGTCGAGGAGTCCATGGACGCGTGGTTCGGCGACCTCCTGGAGGCCAGTCACGTCCGCGGGGGGTACGACGGCGTCGGGCTGGCCTACGGCCGACGTGCGGCCGACCAGGCGGCTCTGGACGCCGGGGAGCTCGCGGGCTGAGGCAGGCGCCACACGTCCCGGGCGGCGTGTAGCAAAGTGCTACACTTCCAGAGTCGGATGCGAAGGGATCAACCATGGCTGGGTCGAAGGATCGAGTGACCCGATTCGCACGCGAGTTGGTCGATGCGGCAGCGGTGGAAGGGGCTCGTCAGTCCCGCTCGGCCCGCCAGCAGCTCGACCATTGGGTGCGTGTGGGACGCGCCGTGTCCGGTCACGAGACGGCGTCGCGGCGTCGCGTCGAGGCAGCCCTCAGCGGGCAGCTGCCGGCGCGCGAGCTCACCGACGAGGAGGGCGTCGCCTTCAACGCCGAGGTCGCCGCCGCGATCGAGGAGAACCTTGCGGCCACCCACTACGGCGAGGTCCTGGCCGCCGAGGGCGTGACCATCGTGGCGGTGGACGAGGAAGGCCGCTTGGTGGAGTACGGCGCGGCCGGGTCCGTCCAACTGCTGGACGCCAGCGCGTGGCCAGAGCGTCAGTGAGCGCCTGACCCGGCTCTCGTGCGACGTCTGGATCTGGTCATCGGCCCGAACGGTGCCGGCAAGTCGACGTTCGTCAGATTGACGCTGTCTCGTGTCCTCCCGCCCGGAGCGGCGTTCGTCAACGCCGACGAGATCGCTGCTCGACGATGGCCGGAGGACCCGCAACGCAACGCTTACCGTGCGTCACGCGTGGCCGCCGAGACCCGGCTGGCGCTCATGGAAGCGGGACAGTCCTTCATTGCCGAGACGGTCTTCTCCCACCCGTCCAAGCTCGAGCTGGTCGATGCCGCGCATGCAGCCGGGTACGACGTGTTCCTGCACGTGCTCCTGGTGCCCGAGGAGCTCGCCGTGGCCCGGGTGGCCCGCCGGGTGGCTTCCGGAGGGCACCCGGTCCCGGAGGAGAGGATTCGCCAGCGGTACCGGCGGCTCTGGGGATTGGTCGCCTCGGCGATGACCAGGGCGGAGGCCGCGACGGCGTACGACAACTCCGGTGCCGAGGGTCCACGGATCGTCGCCCAGCTGGCCCACGGAGTGGCGGTGGGCGCCGTCACCTGGCCGGACTGGGCCCCGGTGGAGCTGCGTGGCGCGTGGCCGCGAAGTGACTGATCCGGCCGAGTGCTGTGTCGTGTTCACAAGTCTCGGGGTCTGTCCACAGATCGCCGATCGGCACTGGTGCGGGGGTG
>CAZRKV010000223.1:3464-4895 GCA_964600305.1 uncultured Nocardioides sp.
TGTCCTTCATCGGCAGCTCGTTCGCTGCCGAACGGGCGGGGGACGCCGAGTCCGCCCTGGAGTTCCACCGCGGCGTGCCGGCGTTCCGACGCAGTGCCCACGCGGTGCTGCTCACCCAGCTCGCCGGCCTGTCGGAGGAGATGACGCCGTGGCTGTGGGCGCGCTGGGCGGCCTACCAGTGCACTCGGGCCGAGGAGATGAGGACCGAGACCGGGCGGCGCCAGCGCAGTGCTCTGACCTATGCCGTCGAGACCTTCCACTACGACCGGCTCCAGCGCGCCGCCGAGGCGGGAGCGGACCCGGTGCCGATGATCGGGCGGGTCGCCGGAGAGGACTGGTGCTTCCACCAGCTGTGCACCCACGAGCTCGGGGGGCTCGAGTCGTTCCTCGACGAGCTCGCGACTGGACAGCTCGCCCGGGAGGCCGGGTGGGCGCGCTCCTGGCTCGGCGCCCGGATGGGTGGCTACCGGCTCGAGCCCGGCCCCGGGCTGTGGGTGCGAGACCTCGCCACCGACGAGCCGCTGGAGCTGCTCGACCTCGGTGCCCGGGTGCACGCCGCTGAGGACGGATGGCTGATGGGCCGGTTGGTGCCCAGCGGGGTCGCCCCCTCGTTGATGTTCGACACCCGCCCGGTGGCCGTTGACGAGCAGACCGCACGCGAGGTGGCGACCACGACCGGGCGGGGCGGCTGGGTCAACGCGCTGGTGGCGGCGATCGACGCGGAGCGCGTGGACCCCGCGGTGCTCGAGTCGGAGGACCGCGAGCTCGTCACCGACGTCCCGAGCCTCGACCTGGTCCGGGTCGGCACCCGGCCAGTCGAGCGCGCCCGCGTCATGCAGCAGCTGCGCGAGGGACGCGACGAGGTCGGGCGCGCCGCCTTCCGGATCCTCCGGTCGGCCCTGCACGACACCCTCGGGGGCGAGGACATGGCCCCCTACGTCGGCGCCGCGGTCCTCGATGCACACGCGTACGGCGAAGCGCAGCGCCTGCTCGTGGAGCCGGGTCAGGGGCCGATCTGGTCACGGTGGGCCGGCTTGGTGACGCAACCCGCACGAAGGCGGCTCGAGCGATTCGCGATGGCCGCCACCGCAGCCTGACTGATTGCCGAATTCTCCAGCGATGGCCGGACGGCTCTCCTAGCGTGCCCGGGGGAGGTGGCATGACGGACGAGACCGAGGTCCCTGGGAGCGGTGCGGGGGAGTCGCTGCAGCGCGAGTACGAACGGCGGGTAGCCGCTCGGGAGCGACGGATCCGCACGAAGTACAAGCGGTTCGGCGGATTGATCCTGGCCCTGTCCGAGGAGCCACCCTCGACGAAGGCGTTCGCCACGGGTGCCGACGGCGAGCGGCGACTGGCGAGGAGGCTGGCCGAGCTGGCAGGACCCGACGTGCTGTTCCTGCACAACCGCCGACTCGGGCGGGGCCGACGGGC
>CAZRKV010000224.1:0-4873 GCA_964600305.1 uncultured Nocardioides sp.
GCACGTTCTCCTCGAAGAGGTCGAACATCGAGGTGATCCAGCGCTCGCCGAACCAGACCCGTGGCCGGACCCCCTGGGCCTTCAGCTCCTCGCTACGGGTGTCGGTGGCCTGCTCGAACAGCGGGATCCGGGTCTCCCGCCACAGCTCCTTGCCGAGGAGGTACGGCGAGTTGGCGCCGACGGCGAGCTGGACGGCCGAGACGGCCTGCGAGGCGTTCCAGTAGCCGGCGAACTGCTCCGGGGAGGTCTGCACGTGCAGCTGGGTGCTGGTGCAGGCCGCCTCGGGGACGATCGAGTCGGTCGCCTTGCGCAGCCGCTCGGCCGCCTCGATGTCGATCACGATGTCCTCGCCCCGGGCAGCGAGGATCTGCTCGCTCAGCAGCGCGAAGCGGGGGTCGGGGCTGAGCGTGCCGGTGCGCATGTGGCCCTCGTCGAGGGTGGGCAGGATCCCGATCAGCACCAGGTGGGCACCGACGTCACGGGCGCTCTCGTCGGCCCGGCGCAGGCCGTCGCGCAACAGTCGCTCGAACGTCCCCAGGGCGCCCCGCCGCAACCGGCCGGGCGGCACGTTCATCTCGATGTTCCACTGGCCCAGCTCGGTCTGGAAGTCGGGGTCGGCGATCGCCTCCAGGGCCGCGCTGTTGGTCAGGGACGGGTCCCCGGCCTCGTCGATCAGGTTGAGCTCCACCTCGAGGCCGGTCATCGGGTCGTCGGTGTCGAACGCGGACTCCCCCAGCATCCGGGCGAACACGTCCAGGCAGCGGTGGACCTTCTCCCGGTGACGGGTCCGGTCGGCGCGTGAGAACTCCTGGCGTTCCACCTCTTCGCCCATGGGAGGAAGAGTAGGGCAGCCGGGACCCGTGCGGGAGCACTCAGGCTCCGGCACGGCCGACGTCGGCCCGGCACTCCTCCCACACCTGGGGCGGGACCGCATCGGTGAGCATCCCCGCCACCAGGGTGCCCAGCGAGTGCCGGGGCGCGACCTCCAGGCACCGGTCCACGGCACACCAGGCCAGGGCACCCCGACCCGCCAACCAGGCGGCGAAGGCCAGGACCGCTGCGGCGCCCGGCACCAGGTGCTCCGGGGCGCTGCGCACCAACGCGGTCCACAGCCGGGCGTGCCGGTCGGCGTCGGCCCGGGTCATCGGCAGCCACGCCTCGTCGCGGACCTCGGCGTCGGCCACCGCGACCAGCATCCGGGCGGCCTCCTCGGCCTCGGGGACGGAGTGGTGCTCGACGTGGCGCCGGACGGCCGACGCCAGCCACCCACCCTCGGCCCGACGCTGGCGGGGCGAGGGCGGCTCGAGCCGGGCGACGGCCTCGGCCACCGGGCGGCGACGCTCCGGGTCGAGCTCGACGAGGGTCCCGGCCAGATCCTCCCGGGAGTGGTGGGTGAGGTGGCCGTCCAGGACGGCCTGGGCGGTGAAGGGGTGGCTGGAGACGTCGTACGGCGTCCCGGCGTCGGGCCCCCCTCCCCCGGACAGGAGCCCGAACCACCGCTCCCCGTCGGCCCGCAGCGCCTCGAGGACGGTGACGTCGATCTCCTCGAACGCCTCGCAGAGGTGGTCCAGGGCCGCCTCGGCCCGCTCCGGCACCCGGGTGTAGACGAGGACCACCGCGCCCGAGACGCCGTGCCGCAGCGCCGGGCCCACGAGGGTGTCGGTCATGGCCGGCAGCTCGTCGGGGTCGTCGGGGAGGTCCACGCGGGCGTGGAAGGGGCGGTCGGCCCCGAAGGTCAGCAGCACCACCGAGTCGGCGGGGAAGAACCCCAGCAGGAGCGGGGCGATCGCCAGGAGGTCCTCGGGGGTGCGGGCGCGGAGGGTGCGGTGCGGTGTCGGTCCGGTCGTCATGCGGTCACGCTGCCGACCGGACCGGTCCGCGGGCGAGGCCACCTCGTCGGCCTGTGCAGGGACCACGGTCGTCCACAGGCGGGGCACCCGAACCTGGCCCGTTCCGGCCGGGGCCGTGGCGGGGGTACCGGGCGGGGATACCGGGCGGGGATACCGGGCGGGGATACCGGGCGGGGATACTGGCTCCATGGCGGCACTCGAGGGGCCCCCGGTGCGGGTGCGGGGGCACGCGTCGGTGATGCACATCGACCTGGACGCCTTCTTCGCCGCCGTCGAGCAGCGCGACAAGCCGTCCCTGCGCGGCAAGCCGGTCGTCGTGGGCGGGGTGGGCAGCCGGGGCGTGGTCTCCACCGCCTCCTACGAGGCCCGGGTGTACGGCGTCCGCTCGGCCATGTCGACCCGCGAGGCGCGGGCGCGGTGCCCGCACGCCGCGTTCCTCAGCGGCCGGTTCCACGCCTACCGCGACACCAGCCGGCGGGTGATGGCGCTGCTGCGGGAGACCTCGCCCCTGGTCGAGCCGCTGTCACTCGACGAGGCCTTCGTCGACCTCGCCGAGGCCGGGCTCCCCTCGCTGGACACCGGAACCCTGGCCGAGGCGGCCGAGGAGCTGCGCGCGCGGGTCCGCGAGGTCACCGGCGGGCTGACCGCCTCGGTGGGGCTGGCCACCTCGAAGTTCGTCGCGAAGGTCGCCTCCGACCTCGACAAGCCCGACGGCCTGGTCGTCGTGGCCCCGGGGACCGAGCAGGAGCTGCTGCGCCCGATGCCGGCCAGCGTGATCCCGGGCGTGGGGCCGGCCACCACCGAGCGGCTCCGGCGCACGGGCGTGCACACCGTCGCCGACCTGGAGGCGGTCGGCCTCGACGAGCTGGTCCGGGTGCTGGGCCGGGCGCACGGCCAGGGCCTGCACCAGCTCGCGCACGCGCTGGACGACCGCCCCGTGGAGCCCGAGCGGGAGGCGAAGTCGGTCTCGGTGGAGAGCACCTACGACTCCGACCTCACCGACCGCCGGTTGATGGAGGGGCTCCTGACCAAGCAGGCCGGCGACGTCGCGGTCCGGCTGCGTGGCCACGGCCTGTCGGGGCGCACGATCACCATCAAGGTGCGGCTGCACGACTTCACCACCCTGAGCCGGTCGGCCACGCTCGGCTCCCCGGTCGAGGACGCGACCACGATCGCCCGCACGGCCCGCTCCCTGCTCGCCGACCTGGACACCTCCGCCGGGGTGCGGCTGCTGGGCGTGGGGGTCTCCGGGCTGGCGGACTGGATCCAGGAGGACCTGTTCGGCGAGGTCGGGACGGACGAGGCGCCCGAACCGGAGGTCGACCTGCCGCTCCCCCGGTCCGCACGGCGGGGGCCCTGGGCCCCCGGCATGGACGTGGACCACGCCGAGCACGGCCCCGGCTGGGTGTGGGGCGCCGGACGGGGCGTGGTCACGGTCCGCTTCGAGACCGCCCACACCCCGGTCGGACCGGTGCGGTCCTTCCGGGCCGACGACCCGGACCTCAGCGCCGCCCGGACCGGCTGAACCGCAGCTCCTCCCCCGGTCTCAGCTGGGCGGCCACCGACAGGTCCGCGGCCTCGACCACGGCCACCACGGGGTAGCCGCCGGTGACCGGGTGGTCGGCCAGGAAGACCACCGGTCGGCCGTGCGGCGGGACCTGCACCGCCCCGAGCACCATGCCCTCGCTGGGCAGCTCGGCGTCCCGGGTGCGCGGCAGGGCCGGGCCCTCCACCCGCAGGCCGATCCGGTCGGAGTCGGCCTGGACGGTCCAGGTGGTGGTGCACAGCCGCGTCAGCACGTCGGGCTCGAACCAGTCGGTCCGGGGCCCCGGCGCGAGGCGCAGCACCCGGCCGGGCCACGGGCGCGTGACGTCGGGGTCCCGGGGCGGACCCTGGGGTCGACCGACCGGCAGGCCGGTTCCCTCGGAGAGCGGGGGTGGCCCGACCCAGGCCAGGGTGTCGGTGGACCGGGAGCCGAGCACCGGCTCCACCGCGATCCCACCCGCGACGGCGAGGTAGCAGCGCACCCCACGGGTCGGGGTCCCGACCTCGAGGCGGGCCCCGCGCGGGACCCACACCGGGCGCCCGTGCCCGACCGGACGGCCGTCGACCCGGAGCGGCGCGTGGGCCCCCGTGACCGCGCACCAGTGGCCGCGGCGCGCGCGGACCACGAGCCCGCCCAGGGTCGCCTCGACCACGGCCGCGTCCGCGGGGTTGCCCACGAGCCGGTTGGCCAGCGCGGCGGACCCGGTGTCCAGGGCCCCGGCCCGGGGCACGCCCAGGTGCGCCCAGCCCGGCCGTCCGGAGTCCTGCACCGTGGCCAGGGGGCCGGTGGCGAGCACGACCAGGCTCACGAGGCCTCCACGAAGCGCACCCGCGTGCCCGGCTCCAGCAGCGCCGGGGGTCGGCGGTCGGGGTCCCACAGCACCCGGTCGGTGTGGCCCACGATCCGCCACCCGCCGGGCGAGGCCTGCGGGTAGACACCGGTGAAGCTGCCGGCGAGGCCGACCGCGCCGGGTGCCACCCGGGTGCGCGGCTGCTCCAGTCGCGGTACGGCGTGCTCCTCGGCCAGGCCGGTGAGGTAGGCGAACCCCGGGGCGAACCCGCAGAAGGCGACCACGTACTCGCCGGCGGCGTGGCGGCGTACCGCCTGCTGCAGGTCGAGCCCCCAGTGCTCGGCGACGAACCCCAGGTCGGGCCCGTCGTAGCGCACCGGCAGCTCCACGACGTCGCCGCGCGGGGGGCCGGCCCCCGGACGCCAGTGCTCCAGCTCCGCGACCACCCGGTCGACCTCGGCGACCCCGTCGAGCAGCACCGTGGTCGCCGCGGGCACCACGTCGGCCACGTCGAGGTCGCGTCGGCGGACCCAGGCGGCCAGGTCCAGCGCCTCGTCGGAGCCGCTCACCTCGACGAGGATCGCGTGCGCGCCGAACCGGCGTACCCGGGTCGCTGGGCGGCCCACGCTCCTCACCTCCCCCTCACCACGGACGACGCAGGTGGAAGCCGGCGGCCTCGAGCCGGCG
>CAZRKV010000225.1:0-4863 GCA_964600305.1 uncultured Nocardioides sp.
ACCTCGAGGAGACCGTCACCAAGAACAACCTCGAGGCGGCCGAGGAGATCGTCCGCCAGCTGCGGCTCCGCGACATCGGGGGCATCATCGTCGTCGACTTCATCGACATGGTGCTCGAGTCCAACCGGGACCTGGTGCTGCGGCGGCTCGTGGAGTGCCTGGGCCGGGACCGGACCCGGCACCAGGTGGCGGAGGTGACGTCGCTCGGTCTGGTGCAGATGACCCGCAAGCGGATCGGCACCGGGCTGCTGGAGGCCTTCTCCGAGAGCTGCGAGCACTGCGGTGGTCGCGGACTGGTGGTCCACGACATGCCGGTCGAGCCGAGCAAGGGCGATGACCAGGGGTCGCGCCGGTCCCGTCGCGGGCGACGCAGTGGCAAGGGAGCCGGCAACGGTGGCGAGGCGCCGCCCACCCCGGCGAAGCCGGGGGCCGTGACCCCGGCCGACGTGGCTGCCGTCGCGAAGCCCGAGAACGCCGAAGCCACCGCGGACGGGGCGCCCGCGACCGGGAGCGCGGCGCCGGAGCCCGGGAAGGAGTCCGGCGGGACGGGCCCGGAGGAGGACACCGGGACGGGCTCGGAGCAGGACACCGGGAAGGACACCGGGAAGGACACCGGGAAGGGCCCGCAGAGGAGCCGGGCGAGGAAGGCGACCAGGAAGCCTGCCCCGGAGCCGACCCCGGAGCCGACCCCGGAGCCGACCTCGGGGCCGACCTCGGGGCCGACCTCGGAGCCTGCTCCGGAACCCACGAGCCAGCCGGCCCCGGAGCCGACCGGCCCCACCGAGGCCGCCCCCGCGGTCACGACCCGGACCCGCCGCCGGGCCGCGAGTCGCCCCGCGGGCTCCCCCACGTCCGAGCAGTCCTCCGCCCCCGCACCGTCCTCGTCCCTGCCGTCCACACCGGCGGAGGCCCCCGCGGTACCGCCCTCGGCGGTGGAGCCGGGGACGGTCGAACCGCCCCGCGTGGTCACCCGGACGCGCCGTCGGAGCGCCGCCCGACCTGCCGGCCCGGCGAGCCGGGCCGCCGAGGGGTCCGACGAGACCGGGGCCGCCGGCGAGGACGACTGAGTCCATGATGTGGATGCTCGTCCCACATGGTGGCGAGCACGGGCCGGGGGAGTCCCCGGGTCGTAGTGTCGACCGTGCGGCGACAGCCAGGCCGTGACCCACGAGCTACGAACGAAGGTGGACTGATGACGCATCGCCCGGAGACCCTCGCGGTCCATGCGGGGCAGGAGGAGGCCGACCCGGCCACCAACTCGCGCGCCGTGCCGATCTACCAGACGACGTCCTACGTCTTCGACGACACCGAGCACGCCGCGAACCTGTTCTCGCTGGCCGAGCCGGGGAACATCTACACCCGCATCATGAACCCGACCCAGTCGGTGTTCGAGGAGCGGATGGCCCAGCTCGAGGGCGGCGTCGGTGCACTGGCCACCGCCTCGGGGTCCACGGCGACGACGTACTCCGTGCTCAACCTCGCCGGTGCGGGCGACAACATCGTCGCCCTGTCCACCCTGTACGGCGGCACCTACGCCCTGTTCGCGCACACGCTGCCCCAGTTCGGCATCGAGGTCCGGTTCGTCGACCCGGACCGGCCCGAGGAGCTGGCCCAGCAGGTCGACGACCGCACCCGACTGGTCTTCGCCGAGACGGTCGGGAACCCGAAGATCAACGTGGTCGACCTCCGGGCCTGGGCCGATGCAGCGCACGACCAGGGCCTGCCCCTGATCGTGGACAACACCGCGCCCACGCCGTACCTCTGCCGCGCGATCGACCAGGGCGCCGACGTCGTGGTGCACGCCGCGACCAAGTTCATCGGCGGTCACGGCACCTCGATCGGCGGCGTGATCGTCGACTCGGGGAAGTTCGACTGGACCGCGCACTCCGACCGCTTCCCCGGCCTGACCAAGCCGGACGGTGCCTACCACGGCGTGGTGTGGACCGAGGCCGTCGGTGAGGCCGCCTACATCACCAGGGCGCGCACGGTGCTGCTGCGCAACACCGGCGGGGCGATCGCCCCGCTGAACTCCTGGCTCTTCCTGCAGGGGCTGGAGACGCTGCACGTGCGGATGGACCGGCACAGCGAGAACGCGCAGCGGGTGGCGGAGTACCTCCAGGCCCACGACGCCGTCTCCTGGGTCAGCTACCCGGGGCTCGCCGACAGCCCGTACAAGGAGGTGGCCGACCGCACCTTCACCGGGCGCGGGTACGGCGCGATCCTGTCCTTCGGCCTCAAGGCGGGCCGCGACGGGGGCCGCAGGTTCATCGAGTCCCTCGAGCTGTTCAGCCACCTGGCCAACATCGGGGACACCAAGTCGCTGGCGATCCACAACGCCACGACCACGCACAGCCAGCTGAGCTCCGAGGAGCTCGAGGCGGCCGGGGTGCCCGAGGAGCTGGTGCGCCTGTCGGTGGGCATCGAGAACATCGAGGACATCATCGCCGACCTCGAGCAGGCGCTCGCCGCGACCAAGTGACCCGGGTGGGCGAGTGACCCGAACGGCCGCCCAGCGGGTCGTCCTCTACACCGAGGACGACCCGCTGGTGCTTCTCAGCGGTGCGAGGCTCGGCCCCGTCGAGGTCGCCTACGACACCTACGGCGAGCTCAGTCCGGCCCGGGACAACGTGGTCTTCATCTGCCACGCCCTCACCGGCGACTCCCGCGCCGCCGAGTGGTGGTCCTCGCTCGTGGGCCCGGGCAAGCCGGTGGACACCGATCGGTTCTTCGTCGTCTGCCCCAACCTCCTGGGCGGGTGCCAGGGCACGACCGGACCGCTGTCGACGGACCCGGCCACCGGTGAGCCCTACGGCCTGGACTTCCCCCTGCTGCACATGTCGGACTTCGTGACCGTGCACCGGGCGCTGCTGGCGCGCCTGGGGATCCAGCGGCCCTACGCCGTGGTCGGCGGCTCCCTCGGCGGGATGCAGGTCCTGCAGTGGACCCTGGACGCACCCGGCGAGGTCGAGCGCGCTGTACTGGTGGCGGCCTCCTCCCGCCTCACGGCCCAGAACATCGCCTTCTCCGCCGTGGCGCGGGAGGCGATCATGCGTGACCCCGACTTCCAGGACGGCCGCTACCCGGGCACCGGCCGCTCGCCCGACCTGGGGCTGGCCATCGCCCGGATGATGGCCCACATCACCTACCTGTCCGGGGAGGCGATGGACTCCAAGTTCGGCCGGCGCCTGCAGGCCACGGGGGAGGAGGTCGCGCCGTACGGCACTCGGATGGGCCTGGGCGTGGACTTCCAGGTCGAGTCCTACCTCAACCACCAGGGCGAGACCTTCCTGGACCGCTTCGACGCGTTGTCCTACCTGTACCTGAGCCGGGTGATGGACTACTACGACGCGTTCGGGGTCGAGGGCGTCGACGAGCGGATCCGTCGGGGCGGCACCAGCTACCTCGTGGTCTCCTTCGACAGCGACTGGCGCTTCGACACCAGCCAGTCCCGACGGATCGTGCGCACCCTGACCGACGCCGGCGCCGCGGTCAGCTTCCGGGAGCTCCGGTCGCCGTGGGGGCACGACTCCTTCCTGCTCGAGGTCCCCGGCTACCAGGAAGCCGTCGACGCCTTCCTCTCGCCGGACCCGGACACCCCGACGGACGGCCGCGGCGACCTCGACATCGTGGCCGACCTGGTGCCGGCCGGGTCCCGCGTCCTCGACCTCGGGTGCGGGGACGGGGCCCTGCTCGCCGAGCTGGCCGGCCAGGGGGGCACCGGCCACGGCGTGGAGATCGAGCCCTCCGCCGTGCTGGCCACGATCCGCCGGGGCGTCCCGGTCGACGCGGTCGACATCGCCGAGCTGCTCCCCACCCTGCCGGACCGGGCGTACGACGTGGTGGTGGTCTCGCAGACGCTGCAGGCGATGTGGCGGCCCGACGAGGTGCTGCGGCAGGTGGCCCGGGTGGGCCGCAGCTGCATCGTCTCGGTGCCCAACTTCGGGCTCTGGCGCCACCGCCTCTCGCTGCTGGTCACGGGCCGGATGCCGGTCTCGCGGGAGCTCCCGCACCACTGGTACGAGACCCCCAACATCCACCTCTCGACGCTGGCCGACATCGAGGCCCTCTTCGACGAGCTCGGGCTGGCGGTGGCCCGCCGGGTGCTGCTGGCACCCTCGCGGCGGCGGATGCGTGGTGAGCGCGCGGCCAACCTGCGGGCGGGCAGCGCGATCTACCTGCTGACCCCGGAGGACGGCACCGGGCACCCGTGATCGGGCCGGTTTTGCGGCCTCGTGGGGCGACCCGTACTATTGATCCTTGGTGTGCGCGAGCATGCCAGGTCTGTGCGGCCCACTTCCGGTGCGGCCCCAGACCACCCTCGGGTGAATCAGAGCGAACCAGCAGTTGGACCGACGAAGGAGACCGCGGTGTACGCGATCGTGAAGACAGGCGCCACCCAGCAGAAGGTTGCCGTGGGCGACGTCATCGAGATCGACCGGGTCGCCACCGCCGAGGGGTCCTCGCTCGACCTGCCGGTCGTGCTGCTGGTCGACGGCGAGGACGTCACCTCCGACGCCGCGGCGCTGGGCCGGGCCACGGTCACCGCCGAGGTCGTCGGGGCCACCAAGGGCCCCAAGATCGTCATCCAGAAGTTCAAGAACAAGACCGGCTACAAGAAGCGCCAGGGTCACCGCCAGAAGTACACCCAGGTCAAGGTCACCGACATCTCGGCCTGACCCCCGCACCGGCCACCCACGACTCGAGCTAGGACTGAACACATGGCTTCCAAGAAGGGCGTCTCCTCGACCAAGAACGGTCGCGACTCCAACGCCCAGCGCCTCGGCGTCAAGCGCTTCGGCGGGCAGTCCGTCAACGCGGGCGAGATCCTGGTCCGCCAGCGCGGCACCCGCTTCCACCCCGGCA
>CAZRKV010000226.1:0-4855 GCA_964600305.1 uncultured Nocardioides sp.
GAGACCTCGTCGAGCCGCAGCTTGTAGCGCTCGAGCGTGGCGAGGGCCTGGTTGGCCCGGGAGAGGATCTGGCCGGCGTCCTCGAGCACGTACCGCGTCTCGCCGACGTAGGCCGCGATGATCTGCATCGACTGCGACACCGAGATCACCGGGAAGCCGGTCTGCCGGGCCACCCGGCTGGCGGTGCGGTGGCGGGTGCCGGTCTCCTCCGAGGGGATGGTGTGGTCGGGCATCAGGTGCACGGCGGCACGGTGGATCGTGGTCAGCCCGGAGTCCAGGATCAGGGCCCCGTCCATCTTGGCCAGCTCGCGCAGCCCGGTGGCGGTGAACGGCACGTCGAGGGTGAAGCCGCCGGTCGAGATGGACTCGACGGTGGCGTCCTGCCCCAGCACGAGCAGCGCGCCGGTGCGTCCGCGCAGGATCCGGTCGAGGCCGTCACGCAGGGGAGTCCCGGGCGCGATCATGGCCAGGGTGCTGCGCAGACGCAGCCCGTCCTCCGAGCGCTCGTTCCCGATCACTGGCTCCCCGATTCGTGCGCGCGGGCCGCCACCGGCCCCGTCGTGCGGCCAGTGTAGTGATCCCCACTCAGGCCGGGGTCCGGCCGCCCAGGTGGTGGAGCATGCGCATCGCCTGGACGATCGTCGCCACCTCCAGCACGTTCCCGCTGAACTTGTCGGCGGGGACCGATTCCGAGGTGCCTGCGGGGACCACGATCAGGCGGTGTCCGAGCCGGTCGGCCTCGGCGATCCGGGGGCCGATCATGGTCACCCGCCGGATGTCGCCGGACAGCGAGACCTCGCCGATCGCGGCCAGGTCGGTGGGCAGCGGGATGCCGGTGCGGGCCGAGGCGATGGCCAGGCACACCGCCAGGTCGCTGCCGGGGTCGTTGGACCGCATGCCGCCGACGGTGGCGGCGTAGATGTCCCGGTCGTGGAGGGTCAACCGGGCCAGCTGCTCGGTCACCGCGACCAGCATCGCCACCCGGGAGGAGTCCAGCCCGGTCACGCCGCGGCGTGGGTTGGGGGCGTTGGTGGGGGAGACGAGGGCCTGGACCTCCGCCAGCAGCGGCCGCTTGCCCTCCACCGTGACGGTGACGCAGGTCCCGGGCACCGGCTCCTCGCGGACGCCACGGAAAAGGCTGCTGGGGTCGGGCACCTCCACCATCCCGGTGTCGGTCTGCTCGAAGCAGGCCACCTCGTCGGCGGGGCCGAACCGGTTCTTCACCGCCCGGAGCAGGCGCAGCGTCGTCTGCCGGTCGCCCTCCATGGTCAGCGTGGTGTCCACGACGTGCTCGAGGGCGCGCGGGCCGGCCAGGGTGGACTCCTTGGTGACCTGGCCGACCAGGCAGAAGGGCAGGTCGCGGGACTTGGCCAGCCGGGTCAGCGTGGTGGCCACCTCCATCACCTGCGCGACGCCGCCCGCGCGGCCCTCCACGTCGGCGGAGGCGAGGGTCTGCACCGAGTCGACGATCACCAGCGCGACCCGGTCGCCCAGGGCGTCGAGGTGACCGATCGCCTCACCCAGGTCGTGGCCGTCGGCGAGGAAGAGGTGCTCGCTGGTGGCGCCGACCCGGCGGGCCCGGGTGGCGATCTGGTGGACCGACTCCTCACCGGAGACGTAGAGGACCGGCCGCTCGGTGGCCCGGGCCACCGCGTCGGCGGCGGTGAGCAGCAGCGTGGACTTGCCGGCTCCCGGCTCCCCGGAGAGCAGCAGCACCTGGCCGGGCACGAGCCCACCCCCGAGCACCCGGTCGAGCTCCCCGAGGCCGGTGCCCAGGCGCTCGCCCACCGGTTCGGCGGTGACCTCGGAGACCCGGCGGGCCGGTCGTGTGGGCGTGGTCGCCGTCGCCGAGGCCTTCAGCCCCACCCCGGCGGTGGAGGCGCCCCGGGGCACGGCCTCCTCGACGGTGCCCCACGCCTGGCACTCGCCGCAGCGACCGACCCACTTCGCGGTCTCCCACCCGCACTCGCGGCACCGGTGCACCGGACGCGACCTGTTCCTGCTCATGGCCCTGACGCTATGCCAGGGCGCCGACACCGGCGCCGTAGCATCGGGCTTGGAACGTTCCACCCGGGCGCGAGGAGGGTCGGTGAGCGACGTACGCCGCCGTCGGGCGACGGCACCACCGACGCTGGCCGACGTCGCGGCGGTCGCCGGGGTGTCGCCGCAGACCGTCTCCAACGCGCTCAACACCCCGGGCCTGCTGCGCCCCGACACGCTCGCCCGGGTGCGCACGGCGGTCGCCGAGCTGGGCTACACCCCCAACCGCGCCGCCCGGAACCTGCGCACCCGCTCCTCCGACGTGGTCGGCCTCCAGGTCACCCCGGCCCGCGAGGGCACCGCGGAGGCGACTCCGGACCGGTTCGTGCACACGCTGGTGGAGAGCTGCCGCAGCGCCGGACTCCACGTGCTGCTGTTCGCCCCCGACCCCGACGACCCGGTGCGGGGGTACGATGAGCTGGTGCGCTCCACGGCGGTGGACGCGTTCGTCGTCACCGAGACCTTCCGCAGCAACCCGCAGGCGACCTGGCTCGCCGAGCACGGCATCCCGTTCGTCGCGTTCGGCCGGCCCTGGGAGCCGGCGCACGAGCACACCTGGGTCGACGTGGACGGAGCGGCCGGCACCCGCGCCGCGACCCGGCACCTGGTCGAGCGCGGGCACCGCCGCATCGCGTGGGTCGGGTGGCACCGGGGGTCCCGGCTCGGCGACGACCGGCGCGAGGGGTGGAAGCAGGAGATGGCGGCCCACGGGTTCTCCCGGGCCGGGTTGGGCGCCCGCGTGGAGGACAGCGTGGCCAGCGGTCGCGAGGCCGCCACGGTGCTCCTCGGCGAGGTGGCCCCGACGGCGTTCGTGTGTGCCTCCGACACCCTGGCCATGGGGGTGCTCCACGCCCTCGCGGACCGGGGCCTGGCCCCGGGGCGTGACGTGGCGGTGGTGGGGTACGACGACTCCCAGGCCGCCCACGTCGTCCCCGGAGGGCTCACCACCGTGCGCCAGCCCCTCGAGGAGGTCGCCGTCGAGGTCGTGCGCGGCTTGCGCGGGGTCCTGGCCCGCCCCCGGCAGGTCCGCGAGGGCGTCCTGCTCGAGCCCACCCTCGTGGTGCGCGGGAGCTCCTGACCCGCCGCCCACCCGGCCTCAGTAGCGGCGGTGCCAGACGTTGACCGCGTAGTCGACCTCGGTGCCCGGGTGGTCGGCGAGGAACGCCTCGGCGACCGCCGGCGGGAACTCGATGCGCACCACCGCCTCGAGGTCGGCCCGGTGCCCGAAGCGCCACACCATGTCGACGGGGGTGCGCGTCCAGCCGTGGGTGGACCAGAACCGCTCCACGGCCTCGGGGTCGACCCGGTCGGCGAAGCCGCGCCGGAACCAGTGCCCGAACGTGGAGCGGGTGGGGTCGTTGTCGATCACGAACGCCGCCCCGCCGCGGCGTACGACCCGGGCGAGCTCGGCCAGCCCCGGCTCGCACCCCGGCCCGAAGAAGTAGGCCCACCGGACGTGCACCACGTCGACCGAGGCGTCGGGCAGCGGCACCTGCTGCGCGGTGCCCTGCCGCACCGTGACGTGGTCCAGTGCCCGGGTACGCCGCCGCGCGAGCGCGAGCAGGTCGGGGTGCGGCTCGACCCCGGTCACCCGGTGCGCGCTGCGTGCCCACCGGGGCAGGTGGAAGCCGGTGCCGCACCCCAGGTCGAGCAGGTGGGCGCCCTCCCAGTCGCGCACGGACCGCATCGCGGCCTCGATGCGGCGGTCGGGGTCGACCGCCCGGTTCTCCAGCTCGGACGTCGCGGTGGGGGGCCAGTTGTTGGGGCTGGGCACCGCACCGTGCGGCAGCCGCAGCCTCAGACCCGCACCACGCCGCCGGGGGTCTGGAACTGGCAGGCGATGATGCCCGGCGCACCGTGGGGCGCGACCCACTCCACCTTGACGTCCTCCAGCGGCGCCTCGACCGGTCCACCGAGCCACTCGCTCACCCGGTGCGGGTCGCCGGCGATCTCGATGCAGCCGAGGTAGAAGTCCTCGGAGCCGCCGTGGCTGGGTCGGTCCTCGGGCGGGGAGAGCCACTGCACGAAGAACGGCAGCTGCGGGTCGGCGATGAGGCCGTTGACCCCGATCTGGCGCCAGAGCAGCTCCACCCCGTCGGGGCGGTGCCGGTTGCCGGGGACCGACTCGCGGCCCAGGCGGGCCTCCACGGGCTCGATGTCGTCGACCGCCACCACCCAGCCCATCCAGCCGCCGCCGAGGGCGGACCGGGCCCGGACGGCCTGCCCGAAGGGCGCCTTGTCGGAGGCCGGGTGGTCGAGGACCTCCACGATCTCGAAGTAGGTGCCGCCACCGAGCGGCATCGTGACGTTGCGCGTCCCGAAGCGGGGGTGCACGCCCCCGTCCTCGAACTCGCGCCCCAGCACCGCGCTGATGCGCTCAGCCGTGCTGGAGAGTCCGTCGGGTCCGGCTGCGAAGGAGACGTGGTCGAGGCGCATGCCCAGCATTGTGGCCGTCCGATGACGGGTTGCTCACAGCGGGGTCGCTTCTCTTGACGTCGAGACGGGTCTGTGTCAATCGGGTCAGGAGGGGTCGGCGGGGTGGATCGCCAGCGCCGACCGGGACCGGAGGTGGGCCTCGCAGTGCTCGACGAGCGCGTCGTAGCCCGCCCGCCCCATCAGCTCCACCAGCTCGGGCTCGTGGGTCAGGTAGAGGGGCTCGACGTCGATGTGGGCCTCGGTGTTGCCCGAGCAGTACCAGTCCAGGTCGTGCCCGCCGGAGCCCCACCCGCGACGGTCGTACTCGGTGATCGTCACCTCGAGGTACTCGGTGCCGTCGGGGCGCTCGACGTCGCGGTAGGTGCGCCGGATCGGCAGC
>CAZRKV010000227.1:0-4819 GCA_964600305.1 uncultured Nocardioides sp.
TCGCCGACCTGATCTTCTCCGACGTGCCCGGACGGGTCGCCAAGGCGCTGCTGGAGCTGTCGGACCGGTTCGGCCGCACCGCCGACGACGGCATCCACGTCCACCACGACCTGACCCAGGAGGAGCTGGCCCAGCTCGTCGGCGCCTCCCGCGAGACCGTCAACAAGGCGCTGGCCGACTTCGCCTCCCGCGGCTGGCTGCGCCTCGAGCCCCGCTCGGTCGTGATCATGGACATCGAGCGCCTCTCCCGCCGCGCCCGCTGACTCCCCGGGGGTTGAGGCGCGCGCGGCTCGGGGTCGAAGCGCGCGTCCCTCGCTCTCCAAGCGCGCGCCCTTCAGGCCACCGCCTCCGCGAGGTACCCGGCCAGCTCAGCGGTCCAGGTCGCCACGGCCTCCCGGCTGAAGGAGTCCCGGGTCAGGACGATGATCCGCCAGCCGCGACGACGCAACCGGTCACGGCGCCGTCGATCCGCCGCGCGGTCGGCCGGTGAGGAGTGGAACTCCGAGCCGTCGTACTCCACGG
Source organism: uncultured Nocardioides sp. (assembly GCA_964600305.1). Lineage (GTDB taxonomy): Bacteria > Actinomycetota > Actinomycetes > Propionibacteriales > Nocardioidaceae > Nocardioides. The sequence goes on from CAZRKV010000227.1 coordinate 523, forward strand.
CCACCCTCGCCCGTGGATAGGCCAGGTCGAGGCGGTACGTCGGCACGCCGTCGACGTGCACCCAGTGCTGGGGCACCGGCCGCGGGAAGCCGTGGTCGTGGATGACGAGTCGGGTCCAGGACTCGCCGGGGGACTCGGCCCGCGGGTCGGCCAGCGGCACCAGCTGACGCGCCTGTACGACGCCCCGGCGACGGCGGTAGCGCCGGAGGAGGCGGCGCATCTCCCACTGGGTGACCCCCTGGTGGCGCATGAAGGCGTCGAGCGCGGCGAGCGCCTCCCGTCGGCGCAACCGGCAGGCCAGGTCGAGCGCCGTGCGCAGCGGGGTCGTCGTGGGCACGCCGTGGACCTCCGTGATGTCCTCCGGCCACAGGTCACGCTCCCGGCCGGCACACTCCGGACGCTCGGTGGCCCGCTTGCCACGGAGCACGCAGGTCTCCAGGGGCGGGACGAGGTCGAGCTCGGCGTACCGCATGACGTCCACCCCGTGGAGCCACGCGGCACTGCGGTCGCAGAGCACCGATGAGGGACCCAGGACCAGGGCAGCGGCCTGCGCACGCCGCTCGGTGCCGAGCTCGAGGCTCCCGGGGGCGTAGACGCCACGGAACGGGCGTTGCAGGTCACCGGTGGCGACCGCAGAGGTCAGCTCGTCGCCGGACAGTCCGAGCCCTCGGGCGTCGGCGGTCGTGAAGGGGTGGGACGGCAGCGTGTGGGGGTCGAACATGCGGGCACTGTCCTCGGCCCACCGGACTCGCGTCCTCCGCGTGGACGGCACCTGGGGAGAACCCGGCCTCCGGACCCGCCTGTGGACCCCGACCGGCCCGGTTCGCCCCCGAGGGACACGCGCCTCGACCACGAGGGGCGCGCGCCTCAACCCCGGTGGCGGGCGGAGAGCAGGTACTCCAGCTGGGCGCGGACGGAGAGCTCGGCGGCGCCCCAGAGGACGGGGTCCACGTCGGCGTAGACGCCCTCCACGATCCGGCGGGGGGTGAGCCACGCGCCGGTGCCGGGTTCGAGGTCCACCTCGGCGAGGGCCCGCTCGAGGGTGGTTTCGCCGGACATCTCCAGCACCGCGCCCTCGACCTGGGCCAGCCGCTCGCGGCGGTGGGCGATGTAGAAGTCCAGGGCCCCCTCCGCGTCCTCGATGACCGGGCCGTGCCCCGGCCAGATGGTGGTGGCCTCGCGGTCGGCCGCGAGCGCGTGCAGCCGGTCCAGCGAGTCCAGGTAGGCGCCCAGCTGGCCGTCGGGGTGGGCCACGACCGTGGTGCCCCGCCCGAGCACCGTGTCCCCGGTGAGCACCGCTGCCTCCGCCGGCAGGTGGAAGGACAGCGAGTCGGCGGTGTGCCCGGGGGTCGCGACGACGTGCACCTCGAGGCCGTCGACCTCGACCACGTCGCCGTCGCCGAGCCCCTCGCTCCCCAGCCGGTACGCCGGGTCGAGCGCCCGCACCCCACACCCCATGCGCTCGGCGAACTCGCGGGCGGCCTCGGAGTGGTCCAGGTGGTGGTGGGTCAGCAGGACCACCCCCACGTCACCAGCCTGCTCGGCCACGGCGTCCAGGTGCGCGGTGATGTCGGGGCCGGGGTCGACCACGACCGACCGTCGCGCCCCCGGCTCGCGCAGCACCCAGGTGTTGGTGCCGTCCAGGGTCATCTCGTTGGCGTTGGGCGCGAGCACGCAGCGTGCCCGCTCCCCGAACGTCCCGCCGGTCCAGCTCATGTGCGGTGGACCTCCTCGTAGAGGCGCTCGAAGTGCCCGGGGGTGGTCAACCGGGCCTGCTCGCCCTCCAGCACCACCTCGGGCAGGAACGGCTCGACCCGGTGCCGGTCGGCCTCGACCAGGGCCTCCGCGGCCGTCGTCCGGCCGTACAGCTCCAGGCAGGTGCAGTACTGCGGGGGCAGCATCAGCAGTCGCTGCTCGTCGACCTGGGTGATCGCCTCCCGCACCGGCATCCACTCGACGGTCTCGGACTCCGAGGACACGTCCCGGGTCTGCTGGCCGGGCGGGAGCGCGGCCACGAAGAAGCGGGTGTTGAAGCGCCGGGGCTCGAAGACCGGGGTGATCCAGGTGCTCCACAGCCGCAACAGGTCGCTGCGCAGGACGAGTCCGCGCCGGGCGAGGAAGTCGGAGAAGGCCAGCTCCCGCGCCTCCAGGGCCACCCGGTCGGCCTCCCAGTCGGCGGCGGAGGTGTCGGCCACCAGGTCGTCCTCCGACCGGCCGGCGAAGAGCACCCCGGACTCCTCGAAGGTCTCGCGCACCGCCGCGCACACCAGGGCGCGGGCGAGGGACTCGTCGCACCCCATCTGCTCGGCCCACGCGGACGGTGACGGCCCCGCCCAGGCCACGTGGGCGTCGAAGTCACGCTGGTCCACGCCGCCGCCGGGGAAGACCGCCATCCCGCCGGCGAAGGCCATGCCGTCGTGCCGGCGCAGCAGGTAGACCTCGAGGGCGCCCGGGGCCGCCTCGACCCCGTCCCGGGTGAGCACGATCGTGGCAGCGTGCCGCGGCTCGGTGGGCACGGCGTCGCCCTCGACGTAGGAACGGACCTGCTCGAGCATGTGCCCCGGCAGCATCCGCAGCGGATCCACCTCAGACCTCCACGACCAGCTCGACCTCCACCGGGGCGTCCAGCGGCAGCACGGGTACGCCGACCGCGGACCGGGCGTGCACCCCGGCCTCGCCGAAGACCTGCCCCAGCAGCTCGGAGGCACCGTTGGCGACCTGCGGCTGGGCGGTGAAGTCGGGGGTGGAGGCCACGAAGGCGACCACCTTGACCACGCGCGTCACCCGGGCGAGCTCGCCCACCTCGGCGCGCACGGCGGCCAGGGCGTTGAGCACGCACTGCCGGGCACACTCCGTGGCGGTCGCCTGGTCCACCTCGCCGCCGACCTTGCCGGTGGCGACCAGCTCGCCGGAGCGCAGCGGCAGCTGGCCGGCCGTGAAGACGAGGTCGCCGCTGCGCACGGCGGGGACGTACGCCGCCACCGGCGCCGCGACCTCGGGCACCGCCAGCCCGAGCTCGGCCAGTCGCTCCTCCGGCGTGGTCATCAGCCCTCCAGGGGGCGCTTGAGGAAGGCGACCAGCCCACCCTGTTCGTTGCGAAGGATCTCCACCAGCTCCCAGCCGTCCTGGCCGAAGTTGTTGAGCATCAGGGCTTCGTTGTGCAGGGGGATCGGAGCCACCTGGTATTCCCACTTCGTCATGCCCCGACCCTACGACGTCGGCTCCGGGGACACGGAAGGACTCGTGCGGGACTCGGGTGGGACTCGTGCGGGACTCGGGTGGGACCCGGGTGGGACGCTGTCCCGGTGAGGCCACGCACGTCCACCGTCCTGCTGACCTGCTTCGAGCCCTTCGGGGGCGAGGCCGAGAACACGAGCGAGGCCGCCGTCGCAGCGCTGGCGGCCCGGTGGGCCCACGACGACATCCGGCTGGTGACGGCGCGGCTGCCGGTGGTGTTCGCCCGGGTGCGCGACGAGCTGGCCCGGCTGGTCGAGGGGCACCGCCCCGACGCGGTGGTGGTGACCGGTGAGGCGGGCGGTCGCAGCGTGGTGACCCCGGAGACCACGGCGCGCAACCTCGACGACGCCCGGATCCCGGACAACGCCGGCGAGCAGCCCCGGGAGCGGGTGATCGACCCGGGTCGACCGGCCACGACGGAGACCCGGATGGACGTCCCGGCCCTGCTCGCCGCCTGTGCCCGGGCCGGGGTCCCCGCCCGGGCGTCCGAGGACGCCGGCACCTTCGTGTGCAACCACGCCTTCCACCAGGTGCTGGCCCTCACCGACGTCCCGGCCGGCTTCGTGCACGTCCCGGCGGTCCGTGCCCGGGGGACCGCCGGCATCGGTGCCGAGACCGACCCGGACACCGCGGGCGCACCCCCCGAGGTCACCGTCGAGCAGTGTGCGGCGGCGCTGGAGCACGCCGTGCTCCTGGCCGCGGGGACGGCGCCGCGTGCCCGGGACCGGCCGACACGGGTCCCCGGGACGGCATAGGCTGCCCACGTGGTCGAAGCAGCGCAGGACAACGACTGGCCCCACGACTGGCCGGACGTGCAGGTGCACGTGGTCACCGGGAAGGGCGGGACCGGCAAGTCCACGGTGGCCGCGGCCCTGGCACTGGCCCTCGCCTCGAGCGACAAGAACGTGCTCCTCTGCGAGGTCGAGGGGCGCCAGGGGATCGCGCGCATGTTCGACGTGGGTCCCCTCCCCTACGCCGAGACGCGGATCGCCTCGGGGCTGTCCGGGCCCGACGGCCGCGCGGGGACGGTGCACGCGCTGCACATCGACGCCGAGTCGGC
>CAZRKV010000228.1:0-4818 GCA_964600305.1 uncultured Nocardioides sp.
GCAACGCGAAGAACGCGCGATAGGCCAACGAGTGGCCGTCGAGCAGCAGCAGGCGGGGGCGGGGCTGTGCAGCCGGGTCGGACGGCGAGGAAGGGGTCGGGCTCACCCTCGCGACCCTAACGCGTGCGGGTGGCGGACAATGGGGGCCATGAGCGACCAGACGCAGGGCGAGGCCCCCACCTCCCTCGAGGAGTACATCGCGCAGCTGCCCGACGGCATGGGCGCCCTCAACCGGCGGATGGGGATCGAGGTGCTCGAGGTCAGCCCCGAGCGCGTGGTCGCCACGATGCCGGTCGAGGGCAACACCCAGCCCTACGGCCTCCTGCACGGCGGCGCGTCGGTGGTGCTCGCCGAGACCCTCGGCTCGATCGGCTCCGCACTGCACGCCCACCCCGACCGGATCTCGGTCGGCACCGACATCAACGCCACGCACCACCGAGCGGCCACCAGCGGCACCGTCACCGGCGTCGCGACGCCCATCCACCTGGGCCGCACCATGACCAGCTTCGAGATCGTGGTCACCGACGACGCCGGGCGCCGGGTGTGTACCTCACGGATCACCTGCGCGCTGCTGCCCGCGGACCGCTTCGGGGGCTGAGGGCCGGGCCCGGGTCAGTACCCGTGGCGGCGCATCGACCGGCGCGCAGCGAGCACCTGGCCCAGCGGCCGCGAGCCGGCCGCCCGGCGTCCCCGGGGCAAGTGCTCGACGAGCTTCTGCCGCGCCTTCGGCGTCGGCGCGATCCGCAGTACCGCCAGCGGGCCGAGCCCGAGCCGGGCGAAGAACCGGTTGGCGTCCCGCGAGGTGTGCATCGAGGCGGAGCCCACGAACCCGATCCCCCGCTCCTCGGCGTGGACGACCGCGGCGTCCATCAGGGTCCGACCCACGCCGCGGCGGCGGCAGTCCGGTGCGACGTGCGGCGCGAACGCCTGCACCACCCGGTCGAGGTTCAGCGGGCTGACATCGGCCACGCGCAGCAGGATCGCGCCGGCCACGCGGCCGTCGTGCTCGGCGACCAGCACCTGTTCGTCCTCGTCGGCGGAGGCCCGCTCCAGCACGGTGAGCATGTCCGCCCGCTGCTGTTCCGCGTCGGCGCCGCGCAGCTCGTCGCTCCACAGCTCGACGAGGGCGGGGGCATCCTCCGGTCGTGCCTCGCGGACCACCACCGGAGCTCTGCTCATCGACAACCGCCTCCGTCGGGACTCTGTCCGGGGGGTGCCGCCCCCCACACCGGCCCCCGGGTGGAGACTACGCTCCGACACCACCACTGCACAGGGGAGGGCCCGTGTTCCCGGGGATCGGCACCGTCGTCAACGTCGGGACCGTGCTGTTGGGCACGCTCCTCGGCGTGCTGCTGGGCAACCGGCTGCAGCTGCGCACCCGGGAGGTCGTCACCGACGGCCTCGGCCTGGTCACCCTGCTCATCGCCGCCACGTCGGCCTGGTCGGTCCTCGACCCCGATCTCGCCGCGTACGTCGGCTCCAGCGCGCCGATGCTGATCGTCCTCGGCGCCCTGCTGCTGGGCGGGATCCTCGGATCGCTGCTGCGCCTGGAGGAGCGCACCGAGCAGCTGGGCGGCTGGTTCCAGCGGATGCTGGTGCGCGGCCGCCCCGGCTCGGCCAGCCGGCAACGCTTCATCGAGGGGTTCGTGGCCGCCTCCCTGCTGTTCTGCACGGGACCCTTGACCGTCCTCGGGTCGCTCAACGACGGCCTCGGTCGCGGTGCCGACGAGCTCTTCCTCAAGGCCGCGCTGGACGGCTTCGCCTCGATCGCGTTCGCGGCGGCGTACGGCTGGGGGGTGGGCGCCGCCGCGGTCACGGTGCTGGTGGTCCAGGGGGCGCTGACCGCCGTCGGCGTGCTGGTGGGGGACGTGATGCCGGACGCGCACGTGGCCGCCCTCACCGCGACCGGTGGCCTGCTGCTGGTCGGGGTCGCCCTGCGACTGCTGCGGATCCGCGACGTGCCGGTGGCGGACCTGCTCCCGGCCCTGGTGCTCGCCCCGGTGCTGGTGCACCTCGTCGGCCTGGTGGCCTGACCCCGCCTCGCCCGCTCGCCGTCCGGACTCCGGACACCAGCCTCCGGAGGCAACGGTCTCGCAACAACTGCAGCCGCTTCGCCCCATCTGTGCGCCACGACACACCGATGTGGATATGCTCCCCCAGCGCAGACATCGCAGAACCCAGGAGGACCTCGTGCACCCACGCCTGTCGTCGGTCATGGCGACGGGGTTGCTGTTCCTGCTCGTCGGCCTCCTCGGCGCACCGGCTGCCCAGGCGGTCGCCCCCGGGGGATCGGCGCCACAGGCCGGCCCCCTCGCGACCTCGGAGGAGCCGTCGGAGGCGATCCGGGGCACCGTGCGGGCCCCCAACGGCGACCCGGTCACCGACGTCGCGGTGCGGGTCGAGGCCGACGGCGAGGAGGTCGGGGAGACCACCTCCGACCAGGAGGGCGCCTGGCAGGTCGAGGTCCCCGGACCCGGGACCTACACCGTCACCCTCGACACCGACACGCTGCCGGGACGGCTGAAGCTGCGCAACGAGGGCGGGGAGACGCTGGAGGGCGTGGAGGTGCGCCCCGGGTCCCAGCGCACGGTGATCTTCCCGCTGATCCCGGGACGCCAGCAGCAGGAGGGCCCCACCGAGGCCCCGGACGGCTCGGAGGGCTCGGACGACTCCGGCACGCCCACCGAGTCCGCCGACGACATCGGCGAGGACGGCGGCGTCATGGCCCCGACCGACGACGGGCGGCGCGGGTTCGGTGGCCGCTTCGCCCAGATGTTCGTCGAGGGCCTCCAGCTGGGGGTGATCATCGCCATCACCTCAGTGGGCCTGTCCCTCGTCTTCGGCACCACCCGGCTGATCAACTTCGCCCACGGCGAGATGGTGACCGTCGGCGCCGTGGTCGCCTTCTGGTTCTCCACCCGACCCGGTGACCTGCCACTCATCCTCGCCACGGTCCTCGCGGTGGTGGTCGGCGCCCTGCTCGGCGGTGGCATGGAGCGTGGCGTCTGGCGCCCGATGCGGGCCCGGGGGTCCGGCCTGATCCAGATGTTCATCATCTCGATCGGCATCTCGCTGCTGCTGCGCCACCTGATCCTGGTCGCCCTCGGCTCCCGCCGCCAGGGCTACGACCAGTACGGCATCCAGGAGCGGTGGCACCTCGGACCGATCGCGATCACCCCCCGCGACCTGGCCGTGATGGTGCTGTCCGTGGTGGCCCTGCTCGGTGTCGCCTACATGCTCCAGCGCACCCGCATCGGCAAGGCGACCCGGGCGGTGGCCGACAACCGCGACCTGGCCGAGTCCTCGGGCATCGACGTCGATCGGGTGGTCCTCGTGGTGTGGATCGTCGGCGGCGGGCTCGCCGCCCTCGGTGGGGTGTTCTACGGCCTGAGCGCCGCGGTCTACTGGGACATGGGCTTCCGGCTCCTGCTGCTGATGTTCGCCGGCGTCATCCTCGGCGGCCTCGGCAGCGCGTACGGCGCCATGGTGGGCAGCCTGGTCATCGGCCTGGTGGCCCAGCTCTCCACGCTGTGGTTCCCGGTCGAGCTGCAGAACGCGTGGGCGCTGCTGGTGCTGATCGTGGTGCTGGTGGTGCGACCGCAAGGCATCCTCGGACGAGCCGAACGCGCAGGATAAGGAGCAGGCGACACCATGGACTGGGCAGACATCCTCTCCAACGCCGTGCGCGGCATGGTCGGACCGGAAGCCGCGATCTACGCGCTGGCCGCCATCGGCCTGAACATCCACTTCGGCTACACCGGGCTGCTGAACTTCGGCCAGGTCGGTTTCATGCTGGTCGGTGCCTACGGTGCCGCCGTCAGCGTTGCGACCTGGGGGCTCTCGCTCTGGGTCGGTGTCCTCATCGGGATCGGGTGCGCGGTGCTGCTGGCGCTGGCCCTCGGTGTGCCGACACTCCGCCTGCGGGGTGACTACCTCGCGATCGCCACCATCGCTGCGGCGGAGGTGCTGCGCTACGTGTACCGGTCCGGCTTCGCCGAGCCGGTCACCGGCGGCGTGTACGGCCTCCGGCAGTTCGCCGACGGGTTCTTCGACGCGAGCCCGATCGAGCCAGGCCTGTACGGCGTCGGCCCGGTCAGCTTCGACTCCCGCTCGTTGTGGGTGATGAGTGTCGGCTGGGGCGCCGTGGCCGTGGCCTGCGTGCTCGTCTACCTGCTGGTGCACAGCCCATGGGGGCGGGTGCTCAAGTCGGTCCGCGAGGACGAGCTCGCCGCGCGCAGCCTCGGCAAGAACGCCTACAGCTTCAAGATCCAGGGCCTGGTCCTGGGTGGGGTGCTCGGTGCGATCGCCGGTAGCCTGCTCGCGATCAACGTGCAGTCGGCGCACCCGGACACCTACAACCCGGTGATCACCTTCTACCTCTACGTGATCATGATCCTGGGTGGGGCAGGCCGGCTGCTCGGCCCCGTCATCGGCTCGGTGATCTTCTGGTTCGTCGTGACCTTCCTCGACGCCTTCCTCCGCCAGGCCACGGCGACGGGCCTGATCCCGTCCAGCATCCTCTCCGGCGGGGACGTGGGAGCGATGCGCTTCGCCTTCGTCGGGCTCCTGCTCATCCTGCTGATGGCCTTCCGGCCCGCCGGTATCCTCGGAGACACGAAGGAGCTGCGACTCGATGTCCGATGAGCGCCCCACCTCCCCTGCGGGGACCCGGCCCGACCGCGGCCTGACCGGTGTCCCGGCCGAGCCCGGTGCCCCCAAGCCGGACGCGATCTTCACCGCCGACCACGTCTCGAAGTCCTTCGGCGGGCTCAAGGCCGTCGATGTCGACCACCTCGAGGTCCAGCGCGGCACGATCAC
>CAZRKV010000229.1:0-4787 GCA_964600305.1 uncultured Nocardioides sp.
GACCGGTCCGCGGCAACGGCAAGATCATCCAGGCGCTGGAAGCGGTCTTCCGCGGCGCCGGCTGGAACGTGATCAAGGTCGTCTGGGGCGGGGGCTGGGACCCGCTGCTGGCCGCCGACGTGGACGGCGTCCTGGTCAACCGGATGAACACCGTGCCCGACGGCCAGTTCCAGACCTACGCCCGCGAGACCGGTGACTACATCCGCAAGGACTTCTTCGGCACCGACCCGCGGCTGCGGAAGATGGTCGAGCACATGACCGACAGCCAGATCGAGAAGCTGCCGCGCGGCGGCCACGACTACCACAAGGTGTACGCCGCCTTCGAGGCCGCGTCGAAGACGGTCGGGCAGCCGACGGTGATCCTGGCCCACACCATCAAGGGGTGGACGATCGACGCCCTGGAGGCCAAGAACGCCACCCACCAGATGAAGAAGCTGACGCCCGAGGACGTCAAGAAGTACCGCGACCGGCTCTACCTGCCGATCAGCGACCGCGACCTCGACCGGGCGTACGACGAGACCGGGGTCCCCCCGTTCTTCCACCCGGGGACGGACTCCCCCGAGAGCGAGTACATGCTCGAGCGGCGCCGGAGCCTGGGTGGGTCCGTGCCCCGCCGGGTGAACCGCTCCAAGCCCCTGAAGCTGCCCGGCGAGGGCCTGCAGCACGCCGACGGCCACTCCCCCCTGCTGGCGGCCTCCAACCCCGCGGTCGTGCACTACGACCCGGCCTTCGCCTACGAGGTCGCCCACGTCATGCGGTCCGGGCTGGAGCGGATGTACGGCGAGGACCCGGAGGACGTGATCTTCTACCTCACCGTCTACAACGAGCCGGTCCAGCAGCCCAAGGAGCCCGAGGACGTCGACGTGGACGGGATCCTGCGCGGCATCCACCGCGTGTCGACGGGTGAGGGCGACGGCCCCCGGGTGCAGCTCCTCGCCTCGGGCGTGGGCTACCCCTGGATCGAGGAGGCGGCCCGGATCCTCGCCGAGGAGCACGGCGTGGTCGCCGACACCTGGTCGGTGACCTCCTGGAACGAGCTCGCCCGCGACGGCGTCGCCGTGGCCGACTGGAACCTCCTGCACCCCGGCGAGGAGGCGCGGACCGCCTACGTCACCGACCGGCTCGCCGGGACGACGGGGCCCGTGGTGGCGGTGTCGGACTACATGTGCGCGGTCCCCCTGCAGATCGCCCAGTGGGTGCCCGGGGACTACCGGGTGCTCGGGGCCGACGGCTACGGCTTCGCCGACACCCGACCCGCCGCCCGTCGTTTCTTCCGGATCGACGCCGAGTCCGTGGTCGTGCAGGCGCTGGCCGCCCTGGCCGACGCCGGCGAGGTGGACCGGAAGGTCGTGACCGACGCCCTGGCGACGTACCGGATCGACGACCCGACCGCGGTCTCCGGCGTGGTGCAGGAGGGCGGCGACGCCTGATCGCCCGGGCTCGCCCGGTCGCCGTCGCGGGATGTGGGGTTCCCACAACACGCGGCGGATCGGGGGCGGTAACCTGCACCCGTGGCACGTGACCTGACCGACCGGGACCGCGTGGCCGGCGTGCTCCAGCGCAGCGTCGCGCGCCTGGGCCGCACGACGGTGGCCCGGATGGACACCGACCTGCCCTGGTTCGGTCGCCTCTCGGCCCAGGACCGGTCCTGGGTGGGGCTGATCGTGGACTCGGGGGTCCGCGGGTTCGTCGACTGGTACCGCCAGGGCGGGACCTCGGTGTCGGACGTGGCGGTGGCCGCCGAGGTCTTCGGCGCCGCCCCGCAGGCCCTGACCGGGGTGATCAGCCTGCAGCAGACGGTGGACCTGGTGCGGCTGGCCATCGACGTGGTCGAGGAGAACGTCGACGACGTCGTGGCGCCCGAGGACGCCCCGGACGTGCACGCCTCGGTGATCCGCTACGCCCGCGAGGTGGCCTTCGCGACCGCCGAGGTCTACGCCCGGGCGGCCGAGCAGCGCGGCGCGTGGGACGCGCGGCTCGAGGCGCTCCTGGTGGACTCGGTGGTCCGCTCGGAGGGCGAGGCGGTGCTCTCCCGGGCCAGCGCCCTCGGATGGACCGGACGGGACGGCGTGACGGTGGTCGTCGGCCCGGTCCCCACCGACCGCGCCGACGTCTCCACCCTCGACGAGCTGCGGCGTACCGCCCGGGTGGGGGGCCTGGACGCCCTCTGCGCGGTGCAGGGCGACCGCCTGGTGGCGGTGCTCGGCGGGCTGGCCGACGCCCCCGCGGCCGCCACGACCGTGGTGGACCACTTCGGGGCCGGCCCGGTGGTGGTCGGCTCCCTCGTGCCCGACCTCTCGATGGCGCACGAGTCGGCCGAGGAGGCGATGGCCGGCTTCCGGGCCGCGCCGGGGTGGCCGCACGCCCCGCGACCGGTCCCGGCCTCGGACCTGCTCGCCGAGCGGGTCCTCCTCGGGGACGAGCGGGCCCGGCGGCGGCTGCTCCGCGACGTCTACGAGCCCCTGGCCAGCGGCCGCAGCGTCCTGGCCGACACGCTCACCGCGTGGTTCGACCGCGGCTCCTCGGTCGAGGGGACCGCCCGTGCCCTCTACATCCACCCGAACACCGTCCGCTACCGGTTGCGGCAGGTGGCCGAGGCCACCCACCTGGCACCGGGCGACCCCCGCGACGCCTGGATGCTGCAGATGGCCCTGGTGCTGGGCCGCCAGGCGCGTGCCGACCAGGATTTGTAGGGTTCCCACAACAAAACCGCGTGGGATTTCGTGGACTGCTGCTCGGCTCCGCACGCCGTCGGCAGGGCACAGTGGGAGCGTGCTCGTCATCGTCGCCCCCGGCCAAGGTGCCCAGTCCCCCGGCTTCCTGGAGCCCTGGCTCGAGGACCCGGTCTTCCGTTCCCGCTTCGAGTGGCTCTCCACGGTCGCCGGACTCGACCTCGTCGAGCACGGCACCCGGTCCGACGCCGAGACCATCCGCGACACCCAGGTCGCCCAGCCGTTGCTGGTGGCCACCGGCCTGGTCAGCGCGCTCTCCCTGTTCCCCCACCCCTCCGACGCGTTCGGGGTCGTCGGAGCGGTCGCGGGACACAGTGTGGGCGAGCTGACCGCGGCCGCCGGCGCGCGCGTCATCACCGCCGAGCAGGCGATGGTGCTGGTGCGCGAACGTGGCCGGGCCATGGCCGAGGCCGCCGCGGTCACCGAGACCGGGATGACCGCCGTGCTCGGTGGCGACCGGGACGAGGTCCTCGCGGCCCTCGACCGGCACGGCCTCACCGCCGCCAACGACAACGGACCCGGTCAGCTGGTCGCGGCCGGCACCCGCGAACAGCTCGACGCCCTCGCGGCCGACGCGCCGGCACGCGCCCGCCTGCGACCGCTCAGCGTGGCCGGTGCCTTCCACACCGAGCACATGGTGCGGGGACGGGACCACCTCGCCCACCTGTCCCGGTCGGTCTCGACCCATGACGCACGCACCCGCGTCATCTCCAACGCCGACGGCCGGGTCGTCCACGACGGCCGCGAGGTCCTGGAGCGCATCGTCGGCCAGGTCGCGCACCCGGTGCGCTGGGACCTGTGCCTGGACACCATGGCCGACCTCGAGGTCACCGGCGTGCTCGAGATGCCGCCGGCCGGCACCCTCACCGGTATCGCCAAGCGGGCCCTGCGCGGCGTGGAGACCTTCGCCCTCGACACCCCGGACCAGCTCGACGAGGCCCGTGACTTCGTCCGCCGGCACGGGGAGCCCTCCCCGATGGACTCCCACCCCACCTGGCGCCTGGTGGTCTCCCCCACCAAGGGCACCTTCCACCTCGACCGTTCCGCAGCCGAGGCGGCGGTGCTCACCCCGGATGCCCCGATCGGGGAGGTCGCCAGCCTCCGGGACCGGACGACGATCACCACGCCCCACGGCGGCCAGGTCGTGGAGTGGCTGGTCCACGACGGCGACCCGGTCTCCCCCGGCCAGCCGATGCTCCGACTGCACCCGCAGGGCGCCTGATGGCACGGCTGTCCGCCGGGACCGGTGCGCCCCACGCCCGGGTGCTCGGCTTCGGTGCCTACCGCCCCTCGCGCGTCGTGCCCAACAGCGAGGTCGTCGAGGCCATCGACTCCAGCGACGAGTGGATCCAGCAGCGCTCGGGGATCCGGTCCCGGCGCTGGGCCACCGAGGAGGAGACCGTCGAGGTGATGTCCGTCGGCGCATCACGCCAGGCCCTCGAACGGGCCGGTGTCGACCCGCGCCAGGTGGACTGCGTGGTCGTGGCCACGGTCAGCCACTTCCTCCAGACCCCGGCCCTGGCGCCCGCCGTGGCCCACCAGCTCGGCACCGACCACGCCGCGGCGTTCGACATCTCCGCGGCCTGCGCCGGCTTCTGCCACGGGCTGGCCCTGGCGTCCGACATGGTGCGTGGCGGATCGGCCGGCCACGTGCTGGTGATCGGCGTGGAGCGCCTCTCCGAGATCACCGACGCCGCCGACCGCGGATCGGCCTTCATCTTCGCCGACGGGGCCGGAGCCGCCGTGGTCGGGCCGTCCGACACCCCGGGCATCGGCCCGGTGGTGTGGGGCTCCGACGGCGAGCAGTACGACCTGATCCGGCAGCGGGAGGACTGGCGCGACGTGGTCGCCTCGCCCACCCCCCGGATCCCCCACCTGCTCATGCAGGGCAACCCCGTCTTCCGCTGGGCCTCCTACGCGATGGCCAAGGTCGCCCAGGAGGCGCTGGACCGCGCCGGCGTGGCCCCGGAGGACCTCGACCTCTTCGTCCCCCACCAGGCCAACATGCGCATCACCGACGCACTCGCCCGGGACACGAAGCTCCCCGACACGGTG
>CAZRKV010000230.1:0-4781 GCA_964600305.1 uncultured Nocardioides sp.
ATCCGCTCCCGGGCGGCCTTCTCCACGCTCGCCTCGTTGAGCGCGAAGGTGCTCGCGACGAGCTTCTTGTCGTGGAAGACCGAGACGTCCACGGTCAGGCGGTCCTCGGCGGTGTAGCGCCGGTGGGTGATCGCGTCGATCGTGGCCTCGACGTCCTCGTACTCGGCCTCGGCCAGGAAGCCCACGTGGCCGAGGTTGACGCCGAGCAGGGGCGTGCTGGTGGCGTGGGTGAGCTCGGCCGCCCGCAGGATCGACCCGTCCCCGCCGATGACGACCGCCAGCTCGCAGCCCTCGCCGATCCGGCTGTCGGCGGGGCACAGCTCCAGGGGCGGGTCGTGGGCCGGGCCACCGTCGACCCCCAGGTGGTCGGCCTCGTCCTCGAGCAGGCGGACCACGATCCCGTGCGCGGTCAGCGAGTCGATGAACTCCCGGGCCACCTCCAGGGCCTCGGGTCGCCCGGGGTGGGCGACGAGGAGGACCCGGCGCAGGTGCGAGGGTTCGTCGGTCACGGCTCCACCTTCTCACCCGGCCCCGACGACCGACCGCCCCGTTCCACCTCCGCCGCGATGTCCGCCGGCCGCAGGCTCCGCTCGCCCCGAGCGGCCCAGAGGAAGAACTCGACGTTCCCCGACGGTCCGGGCAGCGGACTGGTCGTGACGGCTCGGGCACCCCACCCCAGGTGGTCGGCCGCCGCGGCGACCGACTCGACCGCCTCGGTGCGCAGGGCGTCGTCACGGACCACGCCCCCGCGGCCGACCCGCTCCTTGCCGACCTCGAACTGCGGCTTGACCATGAGCACCAGGTCACCGGCCGGGTCGGTCACGGAGACGAGGGCGTCCAGCACCAGGCGCAGGGAGATGAAGGACAGGTCGCCGACCACCAGGTCGACGGTCCCCCCGATCGCCTCCGGGGTCAGCTCGCGGATGTTCGTGCGTTCGTGGACGCGCACGCGCGGGTCCTCCCGCAGCCGCCAGACCAGCTGGCCGTACCCGACGTCGACGGCGACCACCTCGGCCGCGCCGTGGCGCAGCAGCACGTCGGTGAACCCGCCCGTGGACGCCCCGGCGTCCAGGCAGCGACGGCCGGCCACCCGGAGCCCCTCGGGCGTGAACGCCGCCAAGGCCCCGGCGAGCTTGTGCCCGCCCCGCGAGGCGTACTCGGGCTCCGTCGACCGGGGGCGCACGACGATCGCGGCGTCGGTGGTGACGCCGGTCGCGGACTTGCGCGCCACCATCCCCGCGACGCTCACCTGGCCCTCGGCGATCAGCGTGGAAGCGTGCTCGCGGGAGCGGGCGAGCCCACGGCGGACGAGCTCGGCGTCCAGGCGCAACCGTCGCGGGGGCACGTCAGTCGGACGACGGCGTGTCGGTCGTGCCCGCCCCGGCGCCCCCGTCCCCGTCGTCCTCGCGGTCCAGGGCCCGACGCAGCTCCTGGTGGATCTGCTCGTAGATCGGGGCGTGCTCGTCGATGGGCAGGAGGTCGAGCTGGCCGAGCCGCTCGAGGGCCTCGTCGACCCGGCCCACGCCAGTGCGCTGCACGGACGCGTCCTGGTCCTCGCCCTCGGGGGCCCCGTCCGCTCCCGCCGGGGCGGGCGTCGGGTCGTCCTGCTCGTCCATGGCACCACGCTACCCCTCCGGGGCGTCCCTGGCCGGGAGTGGCGGCGCCAGGCCGCGGCATTCCGCGACGGCGCCGGTGCGGTCCAGCCAGTCCCAGGCGGCGCTGGCCGTGGCTCGCCACCAGTCGGCGGCCGCGCCGGCACCGGTGAGGTCGAGCTCGCCGTCGTGCACCTCGGCGGTCCAGCCACCGGCGGTCCAGGCGCCCTGGTCCTGCCTGGGGGCGGGGTGCGGTTCGAGGAGGCCCGCGAGGTCCGGGGCGAGGTAGGTCGGCCGCTGCTCGGGGCCCGCCCGGACCAGCTCCTGCAGCCCCGTCACGCCGGTGAGCACCAGCAACGAGGCGTGCCCGGCGATGCGCGCCCCCTCGATGTCGGTGTCGAGGCGGTCCCCCACCATCAGCGGCCGGGTGCCTCCGACGCGGCGTACCGTCTCGTCCAGCAGGTGGCGCGCGGGCTTCCCGGCCACGCGCGGAGCCACGCCGGTGAAGTCCTGCAGGGTGCGGACCAGGACGCCGTGCCCCGGTCCCGGCCCCCGGCGTGTCGGGATCGTGTGGTCGGTGTTGCTGGCCACCCAGGGCAGCCCCTCACCGATCCGGATCGCGGCGAGCACCACGTCGCGCCAGGGCACGTCCGGTCCGTAACCGCTCACGATCGCCGCCGCGTCGGGGTCGCCCACGGGCACGGGCCGGAGGCCCTCCGCCTCCAGTGCGGTCAGCAGGCCACCGCCCCCGAGCAGGGCGACGGCGGCCCCCGCGGGCAGCTCCGTCGCGAGCAGGTGGGCCGCGGCCTGGGCCGAGGTCACGACGTCGTGGGGCTCGGCCGCGATGCCGAGCCGCTGCAGGTGGGCCGCGACCTCCTCGGGCGGCCGGGACGCGTTGTTGGTCACGTAGGCCAGGTGGGCCCGGGAGGCGCCTGCGGCGGCCAGGTGCTCGGGCGCGCCGGGCACCGCCTCGCCGCCGATGTAGACCACCCCGTCCAGGTCCAGCATCACCAGGTCGTGGGACTCGACCGGCGCCCCGGGACACTCCTCGAGCATGCTTCCCTCCCCCTCGGGCTTCGGTCGGCAGCCTACGATGAAGTGATGCAGCCCAGCGCCGGTGTCACCCCCGAACAGGTGGCCCGACCCTTCCGGCTCCGCCCCTTCCGGGCCCTGCGGCTGCAGGACGGCCGGGTCGGGCTGCCCTCGTCGGGGCGGCTCCTCGCCCGCCCGTACCGCTCGGTCGCCAAGCGGATGCGGGAGTGGCAGGAGCGCGGTCAGGTCCGGCGGGACGCGGAGCCGGGCCTGTACCTGCACGAGTACACCGTGGCGGGGATCACCGTCCGGGGACTCGTGGGGGCCCTCGAGCTCTCCTCGGCCGGCGGTGACGCAGGGATGGGCGGACCGGCGGTGCTGCCGCACGAGGGAGTCCACCCCGAGCAGGTGGCCGAGCTCGCGGAGCGGATGCACCAGATGGGCATGAACCCCGCACCGATCCTGCTGGTGCACCGGGGACCTGCAGCGGTGCGCTCCCTGGTGGCCGACCTGCTCGCCGCTCCGCCCCAGGTGTGCTTCACCGATCACGGCGGGCAGCAGCACCGGATCTGGGCCATCACGGATCCGGGACA
This sequence comes from uncultured Nocardioides sp., assembly GCA_964600305.1. Taxonomy (GTDB): domain Bacteria; phylum Actinomycetota; class Actinomycetes; order Propionibacteriales; family Nocardioidaceae; genus Nocardioides. Next base: position 3,218 of record CAZRKV010000230.1, read on the forward strand.
GCTGGCGGTCATCGAGGAGGGGCTCGCCTCCAGCCAGGCACTCATCGCCGACGGCCACCACCGGTACGCGGCGTACCTGCAGCTGCGTGACTCCTATCCGGGCACGGGCTGGGAGCAGGGGCTGGTGATGCTCGTCGACCACGACGACACTCCCCTCTTCCTCGGCGCGATCCACCGCTTCCTGCCGGGCGTCACGCTGGACCAGCTGGCCGCGGCGGCCGAACGGGTGAGCGGGCTGCGGGTGGCGCGGACCCGGGACAGCGCCCTGGGTGCCCTCGACCGCGACACGCTCGTGGTGACCGACGGCGAGGAGTGGCTGACGGTCGGCGGCGTCAGCACCGAGCGCACCGCGGTGGAGACCTTCCACCACGCGATCCTGGGAGGCCTGGCCAGCGCACCGCGAGTGGCGCACCACCACACCGTGCACGGTGCCCTGCGCGAGGCCGCGACCCGCCCCGGCCTCGCGGTCCTGCTCCCCGCGGCGGACCTCGACTCGGTGGTCGCCGCATCCCGCGACCGGCTCCTGCCCGAGAAGGCCACGTCGTTCCAGCCCAAGCCGCACGTGGGGCTGCTCATGCGGATCGTCGACGACCGATCCTCCTGGCCGACCTGATCTCCACCTCGGCCCGGGACGCCGTCACGCCTCCCGCCCGGTAGAACCGACGCCGCAGCGCACCGGACACCTCGACCACGTCGCCGGGCGCCCAGGCCAGTAGCGATCGCCGCAGCCTCGCCGACCAGGCGGCGCAGTCGATCACGTCGACACGCTGGCGCGCCCGGCTCTCCGTCGGCCGGTCCACGACCAGACGGACCGACGCCACGCGGTCACCGCTCGGCAGCTCCCGCTCCCCCGCACTGCCGGACACGCGGCCACGCAGGTGCACCTCGTTGACGGGCTCGCTCATCCCGATCACCTCCACCCCCCAGCGTCGACGACGGGGACCGACACGGGCAGGCCATACACCGCACCTGTGGAGGGACCGGGCTCGGTGGCTGGTTGTGCACGCGAGCCGGCCGACGAGCCCCAGGTGGGACGGCGCCAGCGCCACGGGGCGCGGGTATAACACCAGGAGGCCACCTGCGCTCGGCAGGTGGCCTCCTGGGTAATGGTTGTCCGGCGGCGTCCTACTCTCCCACAACCGCGTGGTTGCAGTACCATCGGCGCTGAAAGGCTTAACTTCCGGGTTCGGAATGGGGCCGGGTGTTTCCCTTTCGCTGTGGCCGCCGTAACTCTATGACCCCTCTGGCCAATCACCCCGCACGTGTCCGGGGGGGTTGGGGGGTGGATTGTGGACGCGAGCCCAACCACCCGGTGGTGGTTGGTGCTGTTCTTGTGTTGGCGCTTGTCGAGCACACGTGTGTGGGTGTGTGTGGCAAGCCCTCGGCCTATTAGTACCGGTCGGCTAGGCATTACTGCTGTACACCTCCGGCCTATCAACCCAGTGGTCTGCTGGGGGCCTTAACCCACAAAGGGGTGGGAAACCTCATCTTGAAACGTGCTTCCCGCTTAGATGCATTCAGCGGTTATCACTCCCGAACGTAGCCAACCAGCCGAGCTCCTGGC
>CAZRKV010000231.1:0-4748 GCA_964600305.1 uncultured Nocardioides sp.
GCCACCAGCTGGGTGAGGAAGCCCTTGGTGGAGGCCACCCCGATCTCCGGGCCGGCGTGGGTGTAGATCACCGCGTCGGACTCGCGCGGGATGGTGGAGCCGTTGGTGTTGCAGATCGCCAGCACCTTGGAGCGCTGGACCCGTGCGTGCCGGATCGCCTGCAGGGTGTCCGCGGTCTCCCCCGACTGGCTGATCGCGACGACGAGGGTGGCGTGATCGAGGATCGGGTCGCGGTAGCGGAACTCCGAGGCCAGCTCCACCTCCACCGGCGTACGGGTCCAGTGCTCGATGGCGTACTTGGCCACCATGCCGGCGTAGTAGGAGGTCCCGCAGGCGACGATGATCACCTTGTCGATCTCGCGGAGCTCGTCGTCGCTCAACCGCATCTCGTCGAGGTGGAGGTGCCCCCGGGCGTCCCGGCGTCCCAGCAGCGAGTCCGCGACGGCCCGGGGCTGCTCGTAGATCTCCTTGCGCATGAACCAGTCGTGGCCGTCCTTCTCGGCCGCCGACAGGTCCCAGTCGACGTGGTAGCGGTTGCCCTGCGCCGGCGTGCCGTCGAAGTCGGTGACCTCGACCCCGTCGCGGGTGAGGGTGACCACCTGGTCCTGGCCGAGCTCCAGCGCCTCCCGGGTGTGCCCGATGAACGCGGCGACGTCGGAGCCGAGGAAGTTCTCCCCCTCGCCGAGCCCCACCACCAGGGGCGAGCTGCGTCGCGCGGCCACGACCCGGTCCGGGTCCTGCGCGTCGACCGCGACCAGCGTGAAGGCCCCCTCGAGGCGTCCGCAGACCTCGCGCATCGCCGCGGTCAGGTCCGACCCGGCGGCCACCGTCGCCTCGAGCAGGTGCGCCACGACCTCGGTGTCGGTCTCGGAGACCAGGTCGTGGCCCCGCGCCTCCAGCTCCTCGCGGAGCTCGGCGAAGTTCTCGATGATGCCGTTGTGGACCAGGGCCACGCGCCCGTCGGCGCCGAGGTGCGGGTGGGCGTTGGCGTCGGTGGGCGGGCCGTGGGTGGCCCAGCGGGTGTGCCCGACGCCGATGGTGGACTCGGGCAGCGCGCGCTCGCCGAGCGCCTTCTCCAGGTTCGCCAGCTTCCCGGCCCGCTTGTCGGTGGCGACGGTGTCGCGCCCCGACGCGGTGTCGACGATCGCGATCCCGGCGGAGTCGTAGCCGCGGTACTCGAGGCGGCGCAGCCCCTCGATCACGACCTCCTCGGCCTGGCGGTGCCCGACGTAGCCCACGATTCCGCACATGGTCGACGATTCTAGGCCCGCCCCCACGCCCGCGCGCGAGCACGGCCGTGGGGGCGCCCGGAGCCGGTGCACCAGGGCCTTGCAACAATGCCGACATGGCTTCGCACGGCGGTCCGCCCAGCGACGAGCAGCGCGAGTCCTCGCCGTACGTCGAGCTGGACCGGACGGCGTGGGCCGCCCTGGCCGAGACCACGCACTCCCCGCTCAGCGGCGACGAGATCGCCCGGTTGCGCGGCCTGGGCGACGCCCTGGACCTGGACGAGATCGAGCAGGTCTACCTGCCGCTGTCCCGGCTGCTCAGCCTGTACGTCGAGTCCGCGGGCCGCCTGCACCGGCAGCAGGAGGAGTTCCTCGACCGTCCGCACCCGCCCCGCACCCCGTTCGTGATCGGGCTGGCGGGCTCGGTGGCCGTCGGGAAGTCGACGACGGCGCGCGTGCTGCAGCAGATGCTCGCCCACTGGCCCGAGCACCCGAACGTCTCCCTGGTGACCACCGACGGCTTCCTGCTGCCGAACGCCGAGCTGGAGCGGCGCGGGATCCTCGACCGCAAGGGGTTCCCCGAGTCCTACGACCGCAAGGCCCTGCTCCGGTTCGTGATCGACATCAAGTCGGGCAAGGAGGAGGTGGACGCCCCCATCTACTCCCACCTGGCCTACGACGTCCTCCCCGGCGAGCGGATCACGGTGCGCCGCCCGGACATCGTCATCGTCGAGGGCCTCAACGTGCTGCAGCCGGCCCAGGTGCGCGACGACGGCCGGACCGGCCTGGCGGTCAGCGACTTCTTCGACTTCACCGTCTACGTCGACGCGGCCATCGGGGACATCCGCCGGTGGTACACCGACCGGTTCCTGCGCCTGCGCGAGACGGCCTTCCAGGACCCCGCGTCGTACTTCACCAAGTACGCCGGCCTCGATACCGAGGAGGCCCGCGCGGAGGCCCGCCGGATCTGGGACACGATCAACGGTCCCAACCTGGTGCAGAACGTCCAGCCCACCCGGTCGCGGGCCACCCTGGTGCTGCGCAAGGACGGCGACCACTCGGTGCGCTACGTGCGGCTGCGCAAGCTCTGACGCCGGCACCGGGAGGAGGGGCAGGATGGGCCCCATGACGGCGCAGATGGACGCGCGGGGACGGGTGGCCCTGAGGTGGGCCGCCGTGACGGCGGTCGCGTACGCGGTGGCGTTCGTCCTGGTGTACTACCTCTCGGTGCGCACGGTGCGCGGCCGCCTGGTGGACGAGGCTTCCCTCCGGGGCGCGATCTCCAGCGGCGCCTCGGTCCAGGACACCGTCGAGGCGATCCTCGACATCGTCTCGGTCGGCTCCCTGCTGGGTGCGATCGCCGTGGTCGCGGTCATTGCACTCCTGCGCCTGGACCGGGTGCGTGGCCTGGCGGCGATCGCGGTGCTGGTGAGCGCCAACGCGGCCACCTGGTTGCTCAAGGAGCACCTCATCGCCCGCCCGGACCTGGGGCTGGACGAGGTCGCCCCCGCGACGCTGAACAGCCTGCCCAGCGGGCACACGACCGCCGCCTTCTCGGCGGTGGCGGCCCTGCTGGTCGTCCTGCCGACCGCGGTGCGCGTGCCCGCGGCCCTCGTCGGAGGCGGCTTCGCCGTGGTCACCGCGCTGGCCACCATGTTCGCGGGGTGGCACCGCTCGGCCGACGCCATGACCGCGTTCCTGGTGGTCGGGATCTGCACGATGGCCGCCATCGCGCTCGTGGTCGTCCTCGACCGTTCCCGTCCGCAGCCGTCGCGCACGGTGCGGCTGCACTGGTGGATCGCCCTGTCCTTCGGCACGTTGACCCTGGGCGGTGCCCTCTCCCTCGGCCTCTCCGCGCTCGCACCGATCCGCGACAGCCTGCTGGGCTGGCTCCTGGCGTTCCTGTCGGCAGGGCTGCTGATCGTCGGGACCGTCCTCGGAGTCCTGGTCGGCATCCTGCGCGTGCTCGAGGCCGCGGAGGCGGTCGTCGACCCCGACGGGGGGCCGGCGACGTGACGCGGCGGGTCAGGCGAGCGCCAGTCGCTCCTTGACCACGTCGGCGAGCTGCTCGGCCACCCGGGTCGCCTCCTCGGCCGTCGCGGCCTCCACCATCACCCGGACCAGCGGCTCGGTGCCCGAGGGCCGGAGCAGGACCCGTCCGGTGTCGCCCAGCCCGGCCTCGGCGCGGGCGACGGCCGCGGCGAGCTCGGGGTCGGCGTCCGCGCGGGTGCGATCGACCTCGGGCACGTTGACCAGCACCTGGGGCAGGCGCTGCATGACGCCGGCCAGCTCCGCGAGCGGACGACCCGTCGTCGACATCCGGTCGAGCACCTGCAACGCGGTCAGCAGGCCGTCCCCGGTCGTGGCGTGACCGGTCATGATGACGTGCCCGGACTGCTCACCGCCCAAGGTGAAGCCGGAGGCGTGCATCGCCTCGAGGACGTAGCGGTCGCCCACCTTGGTGCGGGCGATGGAGATGCCGTGCTCCTCCATGGCGCGCACCAGGCCGAGGTTGCTCATCACCGTGGCCACGAGGGTGTCGTCGACCAGCTCTCCCTTGTCGCGCAGCGCGAGGGCGAGGATGGCCAGGATCTGGTCACCGTCGACGACCCGCCCGGCGGCGTCGACGGCCAGGCACCGGTCGGCGTCCCCGTCGAGCGCGAAGCCGACGTCGGCACCGTGCTCGAGCACCGCCGCCTGCAGGGGGGCCAGGTGGGTGGATCCGCAGCCGTCGTTGATGTTGAGGCCGTCGGGCTCGGCATGGATGGTGACGACCTCGGCACCGCACGCAGCCAGGGCCTGCGGCCCGACCTCCCAGGCCGCGCCCTCGGCGCAGTCGAGCACCACCTTGAGACCGTCCAGCGGGCTCGAGACGGTCGCCGCGAGGTGTCGCGCGTAGTCGGCGACCGCCCGGTCGTAGGTGCAGACCCGTCCGACGTCCGCCCCGGTCGGGCGGGCCCACTCGGTGCCCATCCGCTGCTCGATCGCGGTCTCGATGGAGTCCTCGAGCTTCAGCCCGCCCCGGGCGAGGAACTTGATGCCGTTGTCGGGCATCGGGTTGTGCGAGGCCGACAGCACGACTCCCAGATCCGCTCCGAGCTCGGCGGTCAGGTGCGCCACCCCGGGCGTGGGGAGGACCCCCAGGAGCAGCACGTCGCACCCGGCCGAGGCCAGGCCCGACACCACGGCCGCCTCGAGGAACTGGCCGGACAGGCGCGGGTCCCGCCCGACGACCGCGAACGGTCGACCCGTCCGGGCGGGGTCGCCCTCCTCCAGCTCCTTGAGCTCGGCCAGCACGTGGGCGGCGGCCACCGACAGGTCCAGGGCCAGCTCCGCGGTCAGGTCGCGGTTGGCCAGGCCCCGGACACCGTCGGTGCCGAACAGCTTCGTCGTCAACGCAGCAGGGAGCGGCGCAGGCTCAGCGCTTGCTGTACTGCGGAGCCTTGCGGGCCTTCTTGAGGCCGGCCTTCTTGCGCTCCTTGATGCGCGCGTCACGGGTGAGCATGCCGGCCTTCTTCA
>CAZRKV010000232.1:0-4736 GCA_964600305.1 uncultured Nocardioides sp.
TGGCGATCTGGGACGACGGTGACGACCTGCACGCGGAGCCGCGGGCGCCGTACCCCCACACCCGGGAGGTCCTGCTGGTGCGCGCGGAGCAGCAGGGAGCGGCCTGCCTGGTGGCCGGGTTCGCGCAGTCGGTGGAGTCCGCCTACCTGCTGCGCACGGGGTGGGCCCGCGCGGTGGCCCCCGGCCGGGACCGGGTCCGGGAGCTGGTGCGGGTCGACGTCGCCGGGGACGACCAGGACCTCGAGCGCGACCCCCACGCCCGCAGCTCCCGCATGCCCCACCGCGTCCACGAGGCGATCCGCGCCGCGCTGCGGACCGGGCCGGTGCTGGTGCACACCCCCCGACGCGGGTACGCCGCGTCCCTGGCCTGCGAGCGCTGCCGGGCGCCGGCCCGCTGCCGGGCCTGTGCGGGGCCCCTGCGGCTCGGTGGCCCGGCCGATCCTCCCCGGTGCGGGTGGTGCGGGCGCTCGGAGCCGGGGTGGGCCTGTCCCGTGTGTGGTCACCGCGGGCTGCGCGCCCCGGTGGTGGGGGAGCGCCGCACGGCCGAGGAGCTCGGACGCACGTTCCCGGGTGTCCGGGTGCGCAGCTCGGGCGGCGAGCACGTCCTCGACGGGGTGGACGCCGGCCCCGCCGTCGTGGTGGCCACCCCCGGGGCGGAGCCGGTCGCGTCCGGGGGCTATGCCGCCGTCGTGCTCCTGGACACCTGGCTCCCGCTGGCGCGCACGGACCTGCGCACGGGGGAGGAGGCCCTGCGGCGCTGGCTCAACGCCGCCGCCCTGGTCGCGCCCGGGGGCCGGGTCGTGGTGGTGGGCGACGGATCCCGCCCGCCGGTGCAGGCGCTGGTCCGGTGGGACCCCGGCGGGTTCGCCGAGCGGGAGATCGAGGAGCGCGCCTCGGCGCACCTCCCCCCGGCCAGCCGGATCGCCGCGATCACCGGGCCGCCCTCGGCCGTCGAGGACGTGGTGGCGCTGCTGGAGCTGCCGCCCGGCGGCGAGGTGCTCGGCCCGGTCCCCGAGCCGACCAGGGACGAGGAGCCCTGGGTGCGTGCCGTCGTCCGGGTGCCCCGGTCCCACGCCGTCGGCCTGGCCTCGGCCCTGGCGGAGGTCCAGCGCGTGCGCTCGACCCGCAAGCTGGCCGCGGTCCGGGTCCGGGTCGACCCGCCGACGCTCTAGACTGGGCCGTTGCCCCCGATCCCAGCGAGGAGTGCCGTGGCCATCCAGCCCATCCGTCTCTTCGGCGACCCGGTGCTGCGCACCCGGGCGACCGAGGTGGTCGACTTCGACCGTGAGCTGCGCACCCTCGTGCAGGACCTCACCGACACCATGCTGGACGCCCCCGGCGCGGGGCTGGCGGCGCCCCAGCTGGGCGTCGGGCTGCGGGTGTTCACCTGGCACGTCGACGGTGAGGTGGGGCACCTGGTCAACCCGGTCCTCGACCTGTCCGCGGACACCCAGGACGGTCCGGAGGGGTGCCTGTCCATCCCCGGCCTGGTCCAGGACTGCCGGCGCGCGATGTCGGTGGTGGCGAAGGGCTTCGACATGCACGGCGAGCCGGTCGTGGTGGAGGGGTCGCAGACCCTGGCCCGCGCGATCCAGCACGAGACCGACCACCTCGACGGGATCCTGTTCGTCGACCGCCTCGACGGGGAGGCCCGCCGCGCGGCGATGCGCGAGATCCGGCAGTCGGACTGGTTCGCCGCCGAGCGGCCCACGGTCAAGGTCTCCCCCCACGCGACGCACGGACTGGGTCTGTGATGCGCGTCGTCTTCGCCGGCACCCCCGAGGCCGCCCTGCCCTCCCTCGCCGCGATCGCCGAGTCCTCCCACGAGCTCGTCGGTGTCGTCACCCGGCCCGATGCCCCGGCTGGCCGCGGCCGCCGGCTGGTGGCCAGCCCGGTGGCCCAACGGGCCGAGGAGCTCGGGATCCCCGTCCTCAAGCCCGAGCACCCGAAGGACCCCGACTTCCAGGCCGAGCTCGCGGCGCTGGCGCCCGAGGCCTGCCCGGTGGTGGCGTACGGTGCGCTGCTGCCGCAGTCGGCGCTCGACATCCCCGCCCACGGCTGGATCAACCTGCACTTCTCCTGCCTCCCGGCCTGGCGGGGCGCTGCCCCCGTGCAGCACGCCATCCGGGCCGGCGACGAGGTCACGGGTGCGACCACCTTCCGGATCGTCAAGGAGCTCGACGCCGGCCCCACCTTCGGCGTGATGACCGAACGGATCCGGCCCGACGACACCGCGGGCGACCTCCTCGCCCGGCTGGCCGAGGGGGGCGCCGGGCTGCTGGTGCGCACCCTCGACGGGATCGCCGACGGCAGCCTGGAGGCGCGGGAGCAGCCCGCCGACGGGGTGAGCTTCGCCCCCAAGATCACCGTCGAGGACGCCCGCATCGACTGGCGCTGGTCCGCCGTCGCGATCGACCGCCTGGTCCGTTCCTGCACGCCCGCCCCGGGCGCGTGGTCGACCTGGCAGGGGGAGCGGTTCAAGGTCGGCCCCGTCCGCCCCGCCGAGGAGCGGGAGCCGCTCCCGCCGGGGCGGCTGGAGGTGACCAAGAACGCCGTGCACGTCGGCACCGGCACTACGCCGCTCCGCCTGGGCGAGGTCAAGGCGTTCGGCAAGAAGCAGATGGAGGCGGCCGCCTGGGCGCGGGGCGCCCAGCTGCCCGACGAGCCGTCGCTGGGGGACTGAGTCGTGGACCGGCCGGCCACCCCCGGGGACGTGGACCGGATCTGCCGGTCGCTGCCCGAGACCGAGCTGGCCACCAGCTGGGGTGACGTCCCGACGTGGAAGGTGCCGGCCGGGCCGCGGGGACGGGGGTTCCTGCTCTACCGCCACCCCCACCGCACCGCCGTCGACCCCCGCACCGGGGAGATGTACGACGACCTGCTCGTGATCCCGGTCGCCTCGGAGGAGGCGAAGCTGGCCCTGGTCGAGGACACGTCGGTGCCGTTCTTCACCATCGACCACTTCCGGCGGACCAAGGCCGTGCTGGTCCAGCAGTCCCGGCTCGGGGAGCTCTCGGTCGGGGAGCTCGAGGAGATCATCACCGAGGCCTGGGCCCTGCGGGCCCCCAGGCGCCTGGTCCGGGCCCACCTCGGGGATCCCCGTGGCTGACGCGGCGAGGACGGCGGCCCTGGAGGTGCTGCGCGCGGTGCGGGTGGAGGACGCCTACGCCAACCTGGCCCTCCCGCACGCCCTCGCCCGCCACGGCCTGACCGGTCGCGGCGCCGCCTTCGCCACCGAGCTGGCCGCCGGGACCCTGCGCCGCCAGGGGACCTACGACGCGGTGCTCGAGGCCTGCACCGACCGGCCGCTGCGGCGGGTGCAGGCCAAGGTCCTCGACGTGCTCCGGCTGGGCACCCACCAGCTGCTCGGGATGCGGGTGCCGACCCATGCGGCGATCTCCACCTCGGTCGACCTCGCGCGGGCCCGCGGCGGGCAGCGCACCGCGGGCTTCGTCAACGCCGTCCTGCGCCGGGTGGCCCGTGCGGACCTCGACGCCTGGGTCCGTCGCCTGGCTCCCGACCGCGAGGAGGACCCCCTCGGCTTCGCCGCCCTCGCGCACGCCCACCCCCGCTGGGTGGTGGAGGCGTTCTCCGAGGCGCTGGCGGGCCGGCTCGGCGACCGCGCCGGCGCCGAGGAGCTGGAGGCCCTCCTGGCCGCGGACAACGACCCGCCCCGAGTCACGCTCGTGGCCCGGCCCGGGCTGGCCCCGCTCGAGGAGCTGGTGGCCGCGGGAGCCGAGCCGGCGCCGTACTCGCCGTACGCCGCGGTCCTCCCCGCCGGGGACCCCGGCGCGCTGCCGGCGGTGGCCGAGGGACGCTCCGGCGTGCAGGACGAGGGGTCCCAGCTGGTTGCGCTGGCCCTCGCGGGAGCGCCCGTCGACGGTGAGGACCACCGGTGGCTGGACACCTGCGCCGGCCCCGGCGGCAAGGCCGCCCTGCTGGCCGCCCTCGCGGGCGGCACCGGGGCAGGGCTGCTGGCCGCGGAGCTGCAGGAGCACCGAGCGGCGCTGGTGGCCCGGGCCGCTCGCGCGAGTGGCTCCGGGCTGCTCGGCGTGGTGACCGCCGACGGCACGCAGCCGGCCTGGCCCGACGCCACCTTCGACCGGGTCCTCCTCGACGCGCCGTGCACCGGCCTCGGGGCGCTGCGGCGTCGCCCGGAGGCGCGGTGGCGCCGTGCCCCGCGAGACCTCGACACGCTGGTCCCGCTGCAGCGGGCGCTGCTCGACCAGGCGCTGACGGCCGTGCGGCCGGGTGGGGTGGTGCTCTACGCCACGTGCTCCCCGGTGCTGTCGGAGACCGTCGGCGTGGTGGAGACGGTGCGGGCCGACCGGGACGACGTGGTGCTCGAGGACGCGGCCGTCGGGTTGCCCGGCGGACCGCAGCGGTACGCCGACGCCAGGGTCCCGGCGCTGCCCGGGGCCGTCCAGCTGTGGCCGCACCGGCACGGCACCGACGCGATGTTCCTCGCCCTGCTGCGCCGCACCGGGCGCTAGCGTGTCGCCATGTCCGCCGCAGCCAGGTCCGCCGTCGAGGTCGAGGTCGACGACAGGGTCGTCCGGGTGACGCACCCCGACCGGGTGTACTTCCCCGAGAGCGGGGCCACCAAGCTGGACCTGGTCGAGTACTACCTCGCCGTCTCGGACGGGATCGTCAACGCCCTCTTCGAGCGCCCCTGCATGATGCACCGGTTCCCACGGGGTCTGGCGGGCGAGAAGGTGCACCAGAAGCGGCTGCCG
>CAZRKV010000233.1:0-4716 GCA_964600305.1 uncultured Nocardioides sp.
CTCAGGCGATGGTCAGGCCGCCGTCGACGGGCAGCGTCTGACCGGTGATGTAGCCCGCGGCCTCGCTGGCCAGGAAGACCACGGTCGCCGCCAGCTCACGCGGGTCGCCGGTCCGGCCGGCGGGGATCCGGCCCTGCTGGGCCTCGAGGTAGCCCTCGGGGTACTGCTCGGTCATCTCGGAGGCGAAGAAACCGGGGGCGACGGAGTTGACGCGGATGCCCTTGCGTCCGGTCCACTGCTGCGCCAGGTCCCGGGTCAGGCCGTTCAGGCCCGCCTTGGAGGCGGAGTACGCCGCCTGCGGGAGCCCGGCGGTGGTGAGGCCGAGCACGGAGGAGATGTTGACGATCGAGCTGCCCGGCTCCATCACCTTCCCGCAGGCCTGCGCCATCCAGTAGCACCCGTTGAGGTTGACGTCGACGACCCGGGTGAACTCCTCGACCGACTCGCGGGTGGCCGGGACCGCCGTACCGATGCCGGCGTTGTTGACCAGCACGTCGACCCGGCCGAACTCGGCCATGGCCGCGTCGACCAGGGCCTGGCACTGGGCGGGGTCGGCCACGTCGGTGGCCACCGTGAGCACCCGTCGTCCGGCCTCGCGCACCAACCGGGCGGTCTCCTCGAGGCGCTCGACCCGGCGCGCCCCGAGCACCACGTCGGCGCCCGCACCGGCGAGCGCCTCGGCGAAGGCGACCCCGAGCCCGCTCGAGGCGCCCGTCACGATCGCCACCTTGCCGTCCAACCGGAACATCGCGTCGACTGTCATGCCCCGCATCATGCCCCAGTCACTGCCCGGTGCGTGCCGCCAGGGCGGTCCGGAACACCTCGGCCATGTCCTGCGGGCGGCGGGCGACGTACGCGGCCCCGCCGGTCGCGGAGGCGATCCGCTGCAGCACCCGGGCGTCGGCGTCGGCACTGATCCCGATGGCGATCACCCGGACCGGTCGCTCGGGGTCGTGCAGCTGCCGGAGCCGCCGCAGCAGCTCGCGCTCGCTGATGCTCCCGGGGTCCTCGTTCGTGCCGTCGGTGAAGACCAGCACCGTGTTCGCCGCGTCCGGGTCGTGGTCGCGGGTGGCGCTGCGGTAGGCCGCCAGCACGGTGTCGTGCAGCCCGGTGCCGCCGTCGACCAGGTCGGGCAGGTCGGCCAGCGCCCGGTCGAGCAGCTCGCGCTGCTCCGCACCCCCGGCCGTGGCCGCGAGGGGGCGTACCGGCACCAGCGTGCGGTGGTCCCGGTTCCCCTCGAGGCGGTGGGAGAAGGCCCACAGGCCGATCGCCGCCGAGTCCGGGAAGAGCTCGAGCCCGGACCGGGCCGCGGCGACGGTCAGGTCGACCCGGGTCGAGCTCCCGGCGGTGAAGTTCATCGATCCGGACACGTCGACCACGGCGAGGGCCCGGGTGGGTACCGACAGCGTCGTCCAGAGGCTGTGCAGCCGGTCGACCGGCTGCGGCCCGGTGTCGAGGGCCGTCACCTCGCCCACGCCGCCCTCGGGGTGCGGCGCCTCGTCGGTGCGGAACCCGGCGTCGGCGAGCCCGTCGGCCACCTCATCGGTCCCGAGCAGCTCGAGCAGGGCGGTGAACGCCTCGGCCGGGGGCTCGCCGGAGGTCAGCAGGACGGGGTGGTCCAGCAACGCGGTCCGACCTCCGGGCACGCTCAGCCCGGCCCGGCTGCCCGCGGCCAGCGCGGCCTGCTCGGTGACCGGGGTGACCCGGCCGTCGTCCTCGGCCAGGACCCGGTCGAGGCGCTCGTCGAGCCCCTCGGGCGCCGGCTGGTCCGATGCGGCCTGCGCCAGCGGCACCACGGACTGCACCACCTGCTGCTCTGCCAGGTCCGCCATCGCCGCCAGCAGTGCCGCCGTCGTGGCCGAGTCCTTCGTCGGGTCACCGACCAGGGCCCGGGACGGGTCGAGCAGGGCCTGCCAGTCCGGGTCCTTCCCCTCCCCGGCGGAGGCGAGCACGACCGGGGTGCGGGCGAGGGAGTCCAGGAGGATGTCGGGGGTACGGGCGGTCGCGGCCTGGAGCGGGGCCAGGGCCAGGCGGGAGTCGGGGATCCAGGCATCCGGGACGTCGGTGCCGGCGCGAACCGCTCGGGAGACCTCGTCGGTCGGGCGGGACTGGATGGTGACGGTGTCGCACGCGAGCTGCTCGACGGCGGGCGTGAGCACGTCCGCGACCGACGGCACCGCCGCGACGACCAGCTCCTCGCTCGGACAGGTCGTGCCCTCGGCGCTGGCCTGGTCCCCGGGCGGGCGCAGCAGGAACACGGTGCTCAGCACGGCCGCGACCAGTGCCAGGGCGAGGACCCCGCTGAGGAGTGCCCCGACCCAGGTGCGGCGCCGGGCGCGGTGCCGCTGGCCTGCCCGGTGGCCCCCTGCGTGGTGTCCGGCGCTGTGCCCGCGGGCACGGTGCTGTCCCATGTACCTGTCCCTCCTGTACTCCCTCGCGCCCGGAGTCTAGTGAGGGCGAGGGGCTCCCGGCGGTGCGGAGTCCACCGTGCGTGGTCGCCCGGGACCGAGGCGGTACCATGGCGTCGTGCGCAACGATCTCCTCCTCCCGATGCCGCGCTGACGCGACGACGGTGCGGCGCCCTCCTCGACGGGGGGCCTTTTTTGTGCCGCGGAGGAGACGACCAGGAGAGGGATCATGAGCGAGCAGGACCAGACCTCGTACGACGTCCACGCGACCGAGCGCAAGTGGCAGGAAGCCTGGGCCGGGATGGACTCCTTCACCGCCCGCGACGACTCGCCGCGGGAGCGCAGGTACGCGCTCACGATGTTCCCGTACCCCTCGGGCGACCTGCACATGGGCCACGCCGAGGTGACCGCGCTGCACGACGTGATCGCGCGCTACTGGTGGCAGCGCGGCTACGAGGTGCTCAACCCGATCGGCTGGGACTCCTTCGGGCTCCCGGCGGAGAACGCCGCGATCCGCAACGACGAGCACCCGGCGACCTTCACCTACGACAACATCGAGACCCAGGCGGCGTCGTTCCGCACCTACGCGGTCAGCTTCGACTGGTCCCGCCGGCTGCACACCTCCGACGCGGAGTACTACCGCTGGAACCAGTGGCTGTTCCTGAAGTTCCGTGAGCGCGGGCTGGCCTACCGCAAGAAGTCGCCGGTCAACTGGTGCCCGCAGGACCAGACCGTGCTGGCCAACGAGCAGGTGGTCGATGGCCGCGGCGAGCGATGCGGCACCGAGGTGACCCGTCGGGAGCTCACGCAGTGGTACTTCCGCATCACCGAGTACGCCCAGCGCCTGCTGGACGACATGGCCGCCCTGGAGGGCAGGTGGCCGGACCGGGTGCTCACCCTGCAGCGGAACTGGATCGGCCGCTCCGAGGGCGCGCACGTCGACTTCGACCTCCACCTGGCCGACGGGACGACCCGTGCGGTCTCCGTCTACACGACCCGCCCCGACACCCTGTACGGCGCCACCTTCATGGTGGTCGCGGCCGACGCCGCGCTGGCCGGTGAGGTCGTGGCCCCGGAGCACCGCGCGGAGCTCGAGGCCTACCTGGAGCAGACCCGCAAGGCCTCCGAGATCGACCGCCTCTCGACCGAGCGGCCGAAGACCGGGGTGGACCTGGGGATCACGGCCACCAACCCGGTCACCGGCGAGCGGGTACCGGTCTGGGCCGCCGACTACGTCCTCGCCGACTACGGGACCGGCGTGATCATGGCGGTGCCGGCGCACGACCAGCGGGACCTGGACTTCGCCCGGGCGATGGGCCTGCCGGTACGGCGGGTGGTCGACACGGGGGAACCGGACCCGGAGGAGACCGGGGTCGCCACCACGGGTGACGGGCAGTACGTGAGCTCCGGCGAGCTGGACGGCCTGACCGACACCGCGACCGGCGTGCACCGCATGATCGAGCGCCTGGAGGCCGACGGCACCGGCACCGGCGCGGTCAACTACCGGCTGCGCGACTGGCTGCTGTCGCGCCAGCGGTTCTGGGGCACGCCGATCCCGATCGTGCACTGCGAGGAGTGCGGCGAGGTCCCGGTGCCCGACGGGGACCTGCCGGTGCGTCTGCCCGAGCTGAAGGGGGCCGACCTGAAGCCGCGCGGTGTCTCGCCGCTGGCGGCGGCCGAGGACTGGGTCAACGTCTCCTGCCCCTCGTGCGGGGGTCCGGCCCGCCGGGACACCGACACCATGGACACCTTCGTCGACTCCTCCTGGTACTACCTGCGCTACTGCTCGCCGGGGTACGACGGCGGCCCCTTCCGCGCCGAGGACGTGCGCCGCTGGGGACCCATCGACCTGTACGTCGGCGGTGTGGAGCACGCCGTGCTGCACCTGCTCTACTCCCGGTTCTTCACCAAGGTGCTGCACGACATGGGGATGGTCGACTTCGTCGAGCCGTTCACCGCGCTGCTGAACCAGGGCGTGGTGATCAACCAGGGCAAGAAGATGTCGAAGTCGCTGGGCAACGGGGTGAGCCTGGGCGAGCAGCTCGAGGCGTACGGCGTGGACGCGGTGCGGCTGACGCTGGTGTTCGCGGGCCCGCCCGAGGACGACATCGACTGGGCCGACGTGTCCCCGGCCGGCTCGCTGCGCTTCCTCCAGCGGGCCTGGCGGTTGTCCGGGGACGTGGCCTCCGCGCCGGGCACGTCGCCCGCCGACGGCGACCCGGCGCTGCGCCGGGTGACCCACCGGACGGTGCACGAGGCCGGGGAGCTGATCGAGGGGCACCGGTTCAACGTGATGGTGGCGCGGGTG
>CAZRKV010000234.1:0-2099 GCA_964600305.1 uncultured Nocardioides sp.
TTCTCGCCGACCGTGCGGTGCGGCATCAGCGCGAAGTGCTGGAAGACCATGCTGACCTTGTCGCGGCGTACCTGGCGCAGGTCCTTGGCGCTGACCCCGTTGATGTCGCTGCCGGCGACACGGATCGTGCCGGCGGGGGGGGTGAGCAGCCCGTTGACCATGCGGATGAGCGTCGACTTGCCCGACCCCGAGAGGCCCATCACGACGAAGATCTCACCCTCCTCGACGTCGAAGGAGGCGTCGATCACCGCGGGCGTGAGCCCCTCGGCCATCAGCTCGTCACGGGTCGCGCCCTGCTCGAGGCGCTCGATGGCGCGCTGCGGGCGTCGCCCGAACACCTTGTAGATGTGTCGGGCCTCGATGACTGCCACGTGTGGTCTCCCCGGCTCGGTCGGGACGTCGGCCGGTGCCGACGCGTCTGGGCCGCGGCGGGCGATCCCCGTCACCGATCGTCGTGCAACCGGCACGAGCCACGGACCCGAGAAATCCACGCAGGACCACTCGCGCCGCACTCAGCAACTTATCAGTAACGGGGCCCCACGACCCGGCACCCCCGGGGGTGCAGCCGAAGTTGTGTTCGTATCGATACCTGGGTGACCTCCCTCACCGGCCGCGGGATCGGGGGGACGCGCCGGCCCCCGGGCGCCGTCAGCCGTCGGTCGGTGCCTCGGCGGGGCGGCCGTGCCCGCGGCCCCCGGGCGCCGCCGTACGACGGTGCCGGCGCCACCACCACCCGAGCAGGCCGGCCGCCACCACGACCAGCAGGATCCAGCTGAGGAAGCCGATCGCCTCGTCCACGGCCCGCAGCGAGGCGCCCGCCAGGGCCCCGGCCGCGACGTGGGCCACCGCCCAGACCAGCGCCCCCGCCAGGGAGGCCGGGAGGAAGCGGCGGTAGGGGAAGTGCATCGATCCCGCGGCCACCGGGGTGAGCACCCGGATCGCGGGGAGGAACCGGGAGGTCACCACCGTGCGGATGCCGTAGCCGTGCAGCAGCCGGCTCGTCCGGTCCCACTTGTCCTGACCCAGCCGCCGGACCATGCGGGTGCCGCGCAACCGGGCGCCGTACCGGCGTCCCACGAGGTAGCCGAAGGAGTCGCCCGCGCTCGCGGACAACCACACGACGACCGACAGCGCGAGGAACGTGGGCGCCGTCGTCGCGGTGGTGGCCATGACCAGGACACCGGTCTCGCCGGGGACGACGAACCCGAAGCCGATGCCGGTCTCGCTGAAGGCCAGCAGGGCGGTGATCGCGAGCACCGCCGGCGTGGGCAGGCGCGTGAGGCTGTTGAGCAGGTCGATGACCACGCGCTTGCTCGCCTCCCCGGGTACGGCGCACGCCCACGCTACTGGGTGGGGGCGTGGCCGCGGGCGGTGGTTGGGACGGTACGCCGCGGGGTAGGACCCGCCGCGATGTACGAGATCTGGTCCCCGGGGCAGTGGTCGGTCGGGGCGAGCGCGGCGATCTTCGTCGTCGCCGGCGCACTCACGGTGGTGGGCAGTGTCCGCCTGGTCGGGCTCGGGGACACGCTGGCGGAGCGGACCGGGTGGGGCCAGGCCCTCTTCGGGGCGGTGTTCTTTCGGGCTGGCCACGTCCCTGTCCGGGATCGTGATGACCGCGACGGCGAGCGCCGCGGGCCAGGCCGAGCTGGGGTACAGCAACGCCGTCGGCGGCATCGCGGCCCAGACCCTCGCCGTCGCCGTGGCCGACGCGGCGTACCGGCGGGTGAACCTGGAGCACGCGGCCGCCTCGCCGTCGAACCTGATGTTCGGCACCCTGCTGATCGCCCTGCTGGCGCTGGCGCTGTGGGCCTCGATGACCCCGGACGTCACCCTGCTCGGGCTGCATCCGGCCTCGGCGCTGCTGGTGGGGGTCTACCTGGGCGGGCTGCGCCTGATCCGGGACCGCAGCGAGAAGCCGATGTGGCGGGCCACGCCGACCTCGGAGACCCTGCCGGAGGAGGCCTCGCACGAGGAGGACGACCGCCGCGGCACCGCCGCGCTGTGGGCCCTCTTCGTCCCGGTCGGGTTCGTCGTCGCCGCGGGCGGGTGGGCGATCGCCCAGGCGGCCGGCAACCTCGTCGACGCGACCGGGCTGCAGG
>CAZRKV010000234.1:2199-4698 GCA_964600305.1 uncultured Nocardioides sp.
GGTGGCGGCGATCCTCGGCGGGAACTGCCTGGACGTCCTCAACCTCGTCGTGGGGGACGTGGCGCTGCGGGGCGGCTCGATCTACCACGCGGCGGGGAGCAACGAGCTGCTCGTCACCGCGACCGGGCTGTTCATGACCGCCGTCCTGCTGGCCGGGCTGCTGCTGCGGCAGAGCCGCGGGTGGGGCCGGCTCGGGTTCGAGGGCAGCGTGCTCATCGGTGCCTACGTGCTGATGATCGGGCTGCTGGTCTGAGCGACGCCCACGGCCCGCCCCGGGCCGGTCAGGGTGTGCGCCAGGGTCGCAGCCGCGGCCTTGGCGAACGGCCCCACGCCGGCCAGGGTGGCCGACGCCGTCCCCGTCCAGTCGCCGTAGCCGAGGAGGTGGAGCCGGGGGTCCGCGAGCGCCTGGGTCCCGGAGGGCCCACCGACACCGATGTGGCCGTTCGGGCCCCGCAGGGCGAGGGGTCGCAGGTGTGGGAGGGCGGGACGGAACCCGGTGCACCAGATGATGGCGTCGGCCCGCTGGGCCTCCCCGTCCGCCCAGGCCACGCCGTCCCGGGTGAGGCGCGTGAACATCGAGCGGGCCTCGAGGACGCCCCGGTCCCGGGCCTCGCGCACGGACGGGACCATGACGATGTCTCCCAGTCCGGCGACGCCCGGGTGCTCGCGTCCCTCCTCCCGCGCCCGGATCCGGGCCCTCGCCGCGGCGAACAGCTCCCGGCCGTCGACGTCGTCGGGGAGGAACCGTGGCGGACGGGCGGTGACCCACGTGGTCTCGGCGACGGTGGAGACCTCGGCCAGGATCTGCGCCGCCGAGTTGCCGCCACCGACGATGACGACCCGTTGTCCGTGGAACTCCCCGGGGTGCCGGTAGCCCGCGGTGTGCAGCTGCCTCCCGGTGAACTCACGCATGCCCGGGTAGGAGGGCCAGAACGGTCGCTCCCACGTGCCGGTGGCCGAGACGACGGCCCGCGCTGACACGGACAAGTCGTCGCCCTCGACGAGCAGCCGGCCGTGGGGGTCGTCGTCCTCGGTCCGGACCGCCCGGACCCGGTGCGGGCGCAGCACCCGGAGGTCGTAGCGCTCCTCGTAGCGGGTCAGGTAGTCCACCACGTGGCTGCGTGGGGGGTACCCGCGCTCGACCTCGTCCCAGGCCGGCATCATCCAGCCCGGCAGGGACGAGAACGACGACGGGGAGAACAGGCGCAGGCCGTCCCACATCCGGGGCCAGGCGCCCCCGGGGCGGTCCGCGGCGTCGATGACGACGAAGTCCCGACCCGGCGTGAGCCCGGCCCGGCGGAGGTAGAAACCCGTGGCGAGCCCGGCCTGGCCACCGCCGATCACGGCCACCTCCACGTGGTGCGGGGGGCTGGCCATGCCTCCATCGTGTCACCGTCGGTGTCCTGGGTCGTCTCCCGGCCGCACGCGCCACGGCCATGGTCACGCGACGTGGCGCCCCGGCCCGGAATCGCCATTCGGCGCGGGGCAGCGCTACCTTGGGGTGCCCGGTCCCACGGCCACATCGAGGATGACCACCATGGCGCACATGGCTCCACACAAGGTGGTGCTCCACGGCCACGAGCTCTCCTACGTCGACAGCGGCTCCGGCCCCGTGGTCCTGTTCATCCACGGCATCCTCGGCTCGCAGCGGCAGTGGTCCCACCTGGTCGACAAGATGGACGACGAGCACCGGGTGCTCGTCCCCGACCTCTTCGGCCACGGCGAGTCGGCGAAGCCGATGGGGGACTACTCCCTGAGCGCGCACGCCGCCACCATGCGCGACCTCCTCGACCACCTCGGGATCGAGCGGGTCACGCTCGTCGGGCACTCGCTCGGCGGCGGCATCGCGATGCAGTTCTTCTACCTCTTCCCCGAGCGGGTCGAGCGCCTCGTCCTGGTCGCCAGTGGCGGCCTGGGGCGCGAGGTGAACCTGGTCCTGCGCTCGGCGACCCTGCCCGGCGCCCAGCCGGTGCTCAGCCTCGTCGCCTCCGCGCCCGTCCTGTCCCGTGTCGAGGCGCTGGGTCGTGGCGCGTCGAAGGTCGGCTGGCGACCGGGCGCTGACATCGGAGCGATCTGGCGGGGGTTCAGCTCGCTCGGGGACCGCGAGAGTCGACGCGCCTTCCTCGCCACCACCCGGGCCGTCATCGACATCGGGGGTCAGAGCATCAGCGCCCACGACCACCTGGAGGGCGTGCAACCGATCCCGACCCTGATCGTGTGGGGCTCGAAGGATCGGATGATCCCGGCGTGGCACGCGATCAGCGCACAGCGCGCCGTCCCGGACTGCCGGGTCGAGCTGTTCGAGGGTGCGGGCCACTTCCCGCACCTCGACGACCCGGACCGCTTCGCGCGGCTGGTCCGTGAGTTCATCGCCGAAGGGCGCGACGGTGGCTCGGCCGACGCGGGTGAGGGCTGACCCCGGGTCGCGACATGGGTGGGTGGCCTCGGTGGCACGCACACCTGGTGGGCCCCGTGGGACTCGAACCCACAACCAATGGA
>CAZRKV010000235.1:0-4693 GCA_964600305.1 uncultured Nocardioides sp.
TTCTCTGCCGCCTGTCGCTCGGCGAGCCGCAGCGCGCCGGCCAGGGCGTGCGCGGACTCGATCGCGGGGATGATGCCCTCGGTGCGGGCCAGCAGCGACAGCGCGTCCATCGCCTCGGCGTCGGTGACCGACGTGTAGCTCGCCCGCCCGACCTGGGCCAGGTGGGAGTGCTGGGGCCCGACCCCGGGGTAGTCGAGCCCCGCGGAGATCGAGTGCGACTCGACGGTCTGCCCGTCGTCGTCCTGCAGCAGGTAGGTGCGGGCGCCGTGGAGCACGCCGCTCGCGCCGGCCCCGATGGTGGCGGCGTGCCGCCCGCTGTCGAGGCCCTCGCCCCCGGCCTCGAAGCCGTGGATGGAGAAGTCGGCGTCGTAGAGGAAGGATGTGAACAGACAGATCGAGTTGGATCAGCCGCCGACGCAGTAGGAGATCGCGTCGGGCAGCCGGCCGTAGCGCTCGAGGACCTGCGCCCGGGCCTCGTCACCGATCCCCCGGCAGAAGTCGCGCACCATGCTCGGGAACGGGTGGGGCCCCGCGGCGGTGCCGAACAGGTAGGCGGTGTGGTCGACCGAGGCCACCCAGTCGCGCATGGCCTCGTTGATCGCGTCCTTGAGGGTGGCGCTGCCGGACTCGACCGGCACCACCTCGGCGCCGAGGAGGTTCATCCGGGCCACGTTGAGCGCCTGCCGGCGGGTGTCGACGGCCCCCATGTAGACGGTGCAGTCGAGGCCGAAGTAGGCCGCCGCGGTGGCGCTGGCCACGCCGTGCTGGCCGGCTCCGGTCTCGGCGATCACCCGCTGCTTGCCCATCCGTCGGGTGAGCAGCGCCTGCCCCAGGACGTTGCGGATCTTGTGGGCGCCGGTGTGGTTGAGGTCCTCGCGCTTGAGCAGGATGCGGGCGCCGACCCTGGCCGAGAGGCGGCTCGCCTCGTACAGCGGGCTCGGGATGCCGGCGTACTCGCGGAGGACGGTCTGGAACTCGCCCACGAACTCCGGATCGGCCATCGCGTCCGACCAGGCCTCGGTCAGCTCGTCGAGGGCAGCCACGAGCGCCTCCGGCATGAACCGGCCGCCCCAGCCGCCGGCCCCGCCGAACCAGCCGAGCTCGTCGGCGTCCCACCGGGTCATGCGCCCACCCCCGTCATCGCCCGGACGGCGGCCTCCGGCTCGCCGTCGCGCACCAGCGCCTCGCCCACCAGCACCACCTGGGCCCCCAGGGCGACGTAGGCCTCCACGTCGGGCACGCCGAAGATCCCGGACTCCGCGACCAGCACCCGGTCCGCGGGCACCAGCGGCGCCAGCCGGCCGAAGGTGTCACTGTCGACGGACAGGGTCCGCAGGTCGCGGGCGTTGATGCCGATCAGCTCGGCGCCCAGCGCCACCGCCCGCTCGGTCTCGGCCTCGTCGTGCACCTCGACCAGCGGGGTGAGGCCCAGCTCGCGGGCCAGGTCGTACAGCCGCCGGAGCTCGTCGTCGTCCAAGGCCGCGACGATGAGCAGGGCCAGGTCGGCGCCCGCCTCCCGGGCCTCGACCAGCTGGTAGTCGCTGACGATGAAGTCCTTGCGCAGCAGGGGCGTCTGCACTGCGGCGCGCACCGCCCGCAGGTCCTCGAGGCTGCCGCCGAAGCGGCGCTCCTCGGTCAGCACCGAGATCGCCGCCGCGCCTCCGCGGGCGTAGGACGTGGCCAGGGCAGCCGGGTCGGGGATGTCGGCCAGGTCGCCCTTGCTCGGGCTGCGCCGCTTGACCTCGGCGATCACGCTGGCGCCGGGACGGCGGAAGAAGGGGAGCGGGTCCCGCGCCGGGTCGACGTCGGCGAGCCGTGCCCGCAGCTCCTGCATCGGGAGCTCGGCCCGGCGGCGTTCGAGGTCGGCCCGGGCGCCGGCGACGATCTCGTCGAGCACGGACTCGGACATGGCTCCAGCCTCTCACGCGGGTCCGAGTGGGCGGCGCGCGGCTCCGGTCCCCGACGCGCCGGAGCCACTAGGGTCGTGCCGACACGAATCGGCGCGTCACGGAAGGGACCCGATGAGCTACGACGCACCACCTCCTCCCCCGCCCAGCGGCGGCCCCGAGTACGGCGGGCAGTACGGCGGCAGTCCGCCGCCGGACCACCCCCGCGCCACCACGATCCTCGTCCTGGGCATCCTGGGCCTGGTCTGCTGCAGCCCACTGGGCATCGTCGCCTGGGTGATGGGCAACAACGCCGAGAAGGAGATCGAGGCCTCCGGCGGTCAGCTGGGCGGCGCGGGCACGGTCAAGGCCGGCAAGATCTGCGGGATCATCGCGGTGGTGCTGATGGTCCTCGGGATCATCGCCTTCGTGATCATGGTCATCCTCGGCGTGGGCATCGGCGGTGCGCTGGAGGACATGGAGAACACACCGACGTACTGAGGCTGCCTCACCGCAGCGCCTGCCGCACCCGCGCCACCATCCGGTCGGCCATCGGGTGGTCGGAGGCGATGAAGGCGGCCGGCGTCCCGACGGGGGCCGCGACCGACACGGTGCGGCCCCCGCCGCGCGTCTCCCCCGTGGGCAGGTGGGTCCACTGCCCCGGCGGGAGGTCGACGTCGACCTCGGTGCGGCCCGGGTCCAGCACCGGGGCCACCACCACCGCGTCCCCCAGCAGGAACTGCCGGTCGTTGTCGGTGCCCTCGCCGGGGTGGTGCAGCCACGTGTGGCGCACCACCGGGAGGCCGGTCCGCGCTGCTTCGTCGAGGAGCCCCCGCCGGTAGGGCGCGAGGGCGGCGTACAGGCGGCTGTTGCGGGCGAACACCTCGACCTCGTCGGGGTCGTAGACCTGGCGGTTGGCCCCGGGCCGGTTGCCCTCGTGGCTGCGCAGCAACGGGCCGAGGGCGGCGTACTCCCCCCAGCGGGCCAGGAGCTCCTCGTCGCGCACGTAGTCCCGGACCACCGCGTCCACCGAGGTGTAGCCCCCGACGTCGGCGTGGACGACCGGCCAGCCGGAGACGCCGGCGTGGAAGGTCCCCAGCAGCGCCGAGTGCAGGCCGTCCTCGCCGGACCAGGTGACCACCTGGTCCCCGTTCCAGAACGCGGGCGTGTGGGCGTCCATCCCCAGCGTGCCGGCGCGGAACCAGGTCACGCAGTCTGGCTTCCCCGCCCGCTCGCAGCCGGCACGGACGGTCCGCGCCCAGAGCCGGGGCCAGGCGTTGTGGGCCCGCTCGGCCGCGCCGTCGTGCAGCACCGCGTCCATCGGCAGGCCCTCGCCGAAGTCGGCCATGAACCCCTCGACCCCGTCGGCCAGGACCTCATCGGCGATGACGTCGGCCATCCAGTCCCGTCCCGCCGGGTCGGTGAGGTCGACGAGGGAGGCGTCGAACCCGCCCTGGTCGACCAGGTAGGGCCCCCCGTCGGGGTGCTCGACCAGCAGCCCGGCCTCCCGCGCCTCCTCCCAGAGGTTCCGGGCGGGTGGGCGGGCCTTCTCGGAGGCGTCGACCAGCCAGGGGTTGACGTAGGTGGTGGTCCGGATCCCCCGGTCGCGCAGCTCGGCCACCAGTCGGCGCCACCCGGGGTAGCGCTCCTCGTCCAGCTGCCAGGTCCACCACAGCCGGTCGCCGAAGTCCGTCGTGCGCTGGCCCGACCAGTCCTGCAGCCACACCCCCGCCACCGCCGCGCCGGCACGTTCCAGGTCGTCGACCACCCGGCGCACCCGGTCGGTGCCGCCCTGGATGCCCACGAGGGCGCCGCGCTGGGTCCAGGGGGCGAGCCGGGGACGGTCCGTGCCGGCCTGCTGGGTGGTGAGGAGGTCGACCGGGTCGTCGCCGCGGGTCAGCTGCATCCGGATCCGCGGCGACCACACCTCCAGCGCCACCTCGCGCGGCCGGCGGGTGTCGGCCACCGCGAACGAGTACGACGCCGGGTCGTCCGGGGCGA
The DNA here is from genome assembly GCA_964600305.1 of uncultured Nocardioides sp. Lineage (GTDB taxonomy): Bacteria > Actinomycetota > Actinomycetes > Propionibacteriales > Nocardioidaceae > Nocardioides. Next base: position 3,888 of record CAZRKV010000235.1, read on the forward strand.
GGCGGAGGCCCTGCAGGTCGTCGGTGACGTACGACGGCCACGCCGCGTAGGTCATCGCGCGGGCGCCGCCGGCCCCGTGGTTGGTGAGGTCGGCCAGGAAGGTGAGCGGCTGCTCGCCGCGGCCCACGCCCTGCTCCCGCACCACGATCGGGACCAGCCGGCCGGACAGGTCGAACTCGTCGAACTGCTCGCCGAAGCCGTGCACGCCGGCCCCGTCGCTGCGGGCGCCCGCCCACCGGACGGCGTCCACGGACCCCCCGTCGGCCTCGGTGGTGACGTCCACGGTGACCCCACCCTGCGCACGCTCGACGACCCGGACCTCGTAGTCGACGGCGCCCTGGCCCCCGGTCAGCTCGCCGGTCATCCGCACCGTCGCCCCGTCCCGCGTGACCTCGTCGATGCGCTGGTCCGGCCAGGTCCGGTCGTGCTCGACGGTGGGCCAGAAGTAGCCGCGGTGCTCACGCCAGGTCACCTCTCCCGACGCGGCGACCAGGAAGGCGGTGTCCGCCGGTGCGCCCCACACGACCCCGCCCGGCCCCTCGATCCGCACCCCTTCCTCGTCGACCAGGAGTCGGTGCTCCCCCACCTCGTGCACTCCGACCGCTCCGGGCTCGACCTGCAGGGCGCCCGGTTCGGTCACGGCGAGATCGTCCCTCGGCAACCGCTCGTGCACGGCGACGCCGGCCAGGAGCGCGACCAGCAGCAGGACGAGTGCCGCTGCCGCAGCGAGGCGCGCGACGAGGCGTGGACGGGGTCTCACGCGAGGCAGCCTAGGTGTACTGACCATGGAGGTTAGGTACGGCGTG
>CAZRKV010000236.1:0-4610 GCA_964600305.1 uncultured Nocardioides sp.
GGCCCAGCATCGCGGCCTCGGCCTCGATACCGCCGACGCCCCAGCCCAGCACGCCGAGGCCGTTGACCATGGTGGTGTGGGAGTCGGTGCCGACCAGGGTGTCGGGGTAGGCCTGGGTCCGGCCGTCGACCTCCCGGGTGAACACGCTGCGGGCGAGGTGCTCGATGTTGACCTGGTGGACGATGCCGGTGCCGGGCGGGACGACCCGGAAGTCGTCGAAGGCGCCCTGGCCCCAGCGGAGGAACTTGTAGCGCTCGTGGTTGCGCTCGTACTCGAGCTCGACGTTGCGCTCGAAGGCCTCGGGCGTGCCGAAGACGTCGGCGATGACCGAGTGGTCGATGACCAGCTCGGTGGGGGCGAGCGGGTTGATCTGCGACGGGTCGCCGCCGAGCTCACCCATCGCCTCGCGCATCGTGGCCAGGTCCACCACGCAGGGCACCCCGGTGAAGTCCTGCATGATCACGCGGGCCGGGGTGTACTGGATCTCCTTGCTCGGGTCCGCGTCGGCGTCCCAGCCGGCCAGCGCCCTGATGTCGTCGGCGGTGATGTCCTCCCCGTCCTCGGTGCGCAGCAGGTTCTCCAGCAGCACCTTCAGGGAGTACGGCAGGGACGCGACGCTGGCGTCCGGGACTCCCTCGCCGGTCACCGCGTCCAGGCGGAAGATCTCGTAGGTCTTCCCGTCGACGTCCAGGGCGCCCTTGGCGCCGAAGCTGTCCTGACTGGCCATCCGCCACATCTCCTCGTGCGTTCGCTGTGCGCTGTGCTGTCGGGGCTCCTGCCATCCTGCCGCGCACCGGCGGGGTCACGGAAGGCGGGAGAGTCGAACTCCGTCGTTTATCTTGACATCAAGATACCCTACCGGTCCTGCAACTCCAAGTACCCACCCGGGCCCGGCTGAGACGGGCCGGCTGAGAGGCCGGCCGAGGGGCCGGCTGAGAGGGCCGGCTGAGATGGGCGGGCCCACGGGGACCTACGCACGCTCGAACAGGGCGAGGCACTCCACGTGGTGGGTCATCGGGAACAGGTCGAGGGCCCGCAGCGACTGCAGCCGGTAGCCGCGGCGGGAGAAGAGGGCGACGTCCCGCGCCAGGGCGGCCGGGTCGCAGGCCACGTGGACCACCGCCCGCGGGGCCAGGGCCGCCACCCGGTCGACCACCCGCGCGCGGGCGCCCTCCCGGGGCGGGTCGAGGACGACGACGTCGGCAGTCGCGGGGTCCAGGTCGGGCAGCACCCGGTCCACCGGTCCCCGGAGCACGTCCGCCCACGGCAGCCCGGCGAGGTTCTCGCGGGCGCGACGACAGGCGCGGTGCGAGGCCTCCACGGCGGTCACCCGCCCCTGCTCCCCCACCCGCTCGGCCAGGAAGGCGGCGAAGAGCCCCACCCCGGCGTACAGGTCGAGGGCCGACTCCCCGGGCTGCGGGCGCAGCAGGTCGAGCACCCCCTGCACCAGCACCGGCGGCGCGCCGACGTGGGCCTGCCAGAACCCGTCGGCGTCGACGGCGAACTCGCGCCCGCCGCCGTCCCCCGGGGCCACGCGCTCGACGACCGTACGCCGGTCCCGCACCCCCGGCTCGCGGACCACGGCGTCGTGCCGGGTGATCCGGCAGTCCTCGACCGGAACCACCTCGTGGGAGCGGTGCTTGCGGAAGCCGCGGCGACCGGCCTCGTCGACGGCGTACTGCACCCGCGTGCGCCACCGCAGCCCCTCCCGGTCGCCCGGGACGGGCTCGACCACCAGGCCGGCGACCAGCGGGTCGTCGGGAGCGAGGCCGGCCAGGCGGACGAGCTGTTCGCGCACCACCTCGCCCTTGAGCAGTCGCTGACGGGTCAGGTCGACGTGCTGGAAGTCGCAGCCGCCGCACCGCCCCGGGCCGGCGTACGGGCACGGCGGGGTCACCCGGTCCCGGGAGGGTGAGAGGACCTCGACGGCGTCGGCCCGCCAGAAGCGGTCGCCCTCGGCCCCCTCGGTCACCTCGACCTCGACCCGTTCACCCGGCACCGCGTGCCGGACGAACACCACGCGGCCACCGCCCGCCCCGTCGGAGGTGCTGGACCCGCCGGGCTCCTCAGGGAGCCGCGCGACGCAGTGGCCCCCGTGGGCGACCGGCCCCACGTCCACGGTGAACCGGCGCCCCACCGCCGAGGGGCCCCGGTCGGCTCGCTCCCCCGACGACCCGCGGCCCGCGCGACGGCTCACCGCTGGACCTGGCCGTCGTCGTCCCTGGTGATGCCCCGACGCAGGTCGCCGGGCTGGACGTGGTCGTCGGTGCGCTGCCACTCGCGCTTCAGGGCGAGCTCGGAGGAGCGCAGCTGGTAGGGGACCGAGGTCACCATCACCCCGGGGGTGAAGAGCAACCGACCCTTGAGCCGGATCGAGGCCTGGTTGTGCAGCAGCTGCTCCCAGCGGCGCCCGACGACGTACTCGGGGATGTAGACCGCCACGACGCCCCGGGGGTTGGCGCGCTTGATCGCCACGACGTACTCCACGATCGGGCGGACCAGCTCGCGGTACGGCGAGTGCAGGACCTTCAGGGGCACGTCGATGTGCCGGCGGTCCCACTCCTCCAGCAGCCGGTCGGTCGGCTCCTGCTCCACCGCCACCGCCACGGCCTCGAGGACGTTGGGGCGCGTGGCGCGCGCGTAGGCGAGCGCCCGCAGCGTCGGCTTGTGCAGCCGCGAGACCAGCACGATGGCGTGCACCCGCGTGGGCATCACGCTGTCCTCGTCCGCCACCGCCAGCTCCTGGTTCACCTCCTCGTAGTGGCGGTGGATCATCCGCATCACCACGAAGAAGACCGCCATCACCAGGAGGGTCATCCAGGCCCCCTGGGTGAACTTCGTGACCAGCACGACCACCAGGACCACGCCGGTGAGGGACAACCCCACTGCGTTGATGCCCCGTGCGAGCACCATCCGGCGGCGCAGGGAGGGCTCCCGCTCGGTGGCCAGGTGGCGGGTCCAGTGCCGGACCATGCCGAGCTGGCTGAGCGTGAAGGAGATGAACACGCCCACGATGTAGAGCTGGATCAGCCGGGTGGTCTGGGCCTGGAAGGCCACGATGAAGCCGATCGCCAGGATCGCCAGGAACACGATCCCGTTCGTGTAGGCCAGCCGCCCGCCGCGGGAGCCCAGCGCCCGCGGAGCGAACCGGTCGGCGGCCAGGATCGAGCCCAGCACCGGGAACCCGTTGAAGGCGGTGTTGGCGGCCAGCACCAGCACCAGCCCGGTCACGGCCACCACCAGGTAGAAGCCGGGCGGGAAGCCCTCGAAGACCGCGTCGGCGATCTGGGCGATCACCGGCATCTGGCGGAAGTCCTCCGGGAGTCGCTCCCCCGCCGCCGTGCGCAGGCGGTCCACGTCGGAGGGGTCGACCATGCGCACGCCCATCTGCCGGGCGAGCACGGTCACCGAGACCATCATCGTGATGGCGATCGCGCCCAGCATCACCAGCGTGGTCGCCGCGTTGCGGGCCTTGGGGCGCTCGAAGGCCGGCACCCCGCTCGAGATCGCCTCCACGCCGGTCAGGGCGACGCAACCGGAGGAGAAGGCGCGCGCGAGCAGGAAGATGAGGGCGGCGGTGGTGAGGGGCTCGCCGTACCGGTCCGCGGCGGTGATGTCGAGACCGGCGCTCTGGACCTCCGGCAGCGTCCCGGTCAGGTGGCGCACCAGGCCGAAGGCCGCCATGCCGAGGACCGCCAGGATGAAGGCGTAGGTCGGGGTCGCGATCAGGTTGCCGGACTCACGCACCCCGCGGAGGTTGATCGCCGCCAGCAGCAGCACCATGGCGCAGGCGAAGACGACCTCGTTGCCCTGGATCCAGGGGATCGCCGAGGCGGCGTACTGGGTGCCCGAGGAGATCGAGACGGCGACGGTGAGCACGTAGTCCACGACCAGGGCGCTGGCCACGGTCGTGCTGGCGACCGGCCCGAGGTTGCGCTTGGCCACCTCGTAGTCGCCGCCCCCGGAGGGGTAGGCCATCACCTGGTGCCGGTACGACGCGAGCACGGCGACCATCACGACCGCGACCGCGATGGCGACCTTCCACGACCACACGTAGGTCGACGCGCCGGCCAGCGACAGGATGATGAAGATCTCGTCGGGGGCGTAGGCCACCGAGGACAGCGCGTCGCTGGCCAGGACCGGGAGCGCGACCCGCTTGGGCAGCAGGCGCTGGCCCTGCGAGCTGCGGATCCGCCGCCCGAGCAGGATCCGCCTCGATACGTCCGCGACACCCACGGCTGCAGGCTACATCTGGGGTAGCGTCGTCCCCGTGCATGTCGTGATCATGGGCTGCGGGCGGGTCGGCTCCACGCTGGCCCGCAGCCTCGAGGACCGCAACCACACCGTCGCCGTCATCGACAACAACCCCGACGCCTTCCGGCGGCTGGGGCCGACGTTCAACGGCGACAAGGTCACCGGGTACGGGTTCGACCGGGGGGTGCTGCAACGGGCAGGCATCGAGCGGGCCGACGCGTTCGCGGCCGTCTCCAGCGGCGACAACTCCAACATCATCGCCGCGCGGGTGGCCCGGGAGACCTTCGGGCTGCGCCAGGTCGTCGCCCGGATCTACGACCCGGGTCGCGCGGAGGTCTACCAGCGGCTGGGGATCA
>CAZRKV010000237.1:0-4609 GCA_964600305.1 uncultured Nocardioides sp.
GGCCCGGCACCCCGGCGGCGAGCAGGGACGGGCAGGTGCCGCCCGAGGTGGTCAAGGACCGGTACGGCCGGCTGGTCGAGCTGGTCAACCAGATCACCTGGGAGGAGAACCAGGCCTTCGAGGGCCAGACCCTGGAGCTGATGGTCGCCGAGGGGGAGGGGCGCAAGGACGGCGCCACCCGCCGGCTCTCCGGCCGGGCCCGGGACAACCGGCTGGTCCACTTCTCGCCCGAGGGCGCCGAGGGGGTCCGCCCCGGCGACATGGTCACGGTGGAGGTCACCCACGCCGCCCCGCACCACCTGGTCGCCGACTCCCCGGTCCAGGCGGTACGCCGTACCCGCGCCGGCGACGCCTGGGAGCGCCGCCACGCCGCCCCCGAGGAGGGGCAGCAGGGTGTCTCGCTGGGCATGCCCACCGTGGGTCGTCCGGACCCGCTGCCGGAAGCACCCGGCTGCGGCTGAGGGCCTCGGACCGAACGCCACGCAGGTTCCGGGGGCCCGGGACCTGCCCGGTGTTCGGACCTCGCGCTCAGCCCGCCTGTGGCCAGTCCACCGGGTGGCCGTGCTCGTGGTCCATCACCAGCCACTCCTGCTCGGCGAGGTGCTCGTCCAGGGTGTCGGCCGGAGGGCGGGCCACCCAGGATCGGTCGGCGATCGGCTCGAACCGGGCGCGGGCGCGGGCGGCCCGGAGGCGGTCGACGGTGGAGGCGACGTCGGCCAGGTCGGTGCCGGTCACCCGGACCACCTCGAGGCCGTGACGCCGCAGCCGGTCCTCCTTCCTCACGTCCGCGGTGTGCCGCGCCCGGTGGCGGTGCTCGGCGCCGTCGAACTCGATCGCGAGGCCCGCCACGAGGTCGAGCAGGTCGACGACTCCCAGGAACCGGCCGTCCCGTGAGTACACCGGGCAGTTCACCAGCAGCGCCGGCAGTCCCGCGTCCAGCAGGGCCACGAGCCGCAGCCTCGTCTCGCGCGGGGAGCGGCTGTGCTCGCTGGCCAGCCGCAGCGCGTCGAGCACCAGTCCGCGTCCCGGCGTACCCCACCGGGCCCGGGCGTACGCCGCCACCCGGGCCGGGGACGTCGCCCGCGCCGCCGCCATCATGTCGACCACCTCGACGGCGTGCCGGAGGTCGCCGGTCCGCCGCATCTCGTCGAACGTCGCCCGCTCGGGCCGGGTGACCCGGACCCCGTGCCGCACGTGCCACTCCCAGGGGGCCAGTCGTTCGTGCGACACCACGACGATGCCGGGCCGCGGGCGTATCCGGCCCTTGCTCCCCACGGCCAGCTGCACGGGGAGCGTCGTCCTCCCGTCGTCTGCCACGCCGTCGAGGAAGGTCGCGCGCGCCATCCGGCACGCGGCCCAGCCGGTGACCGCGCCGTACGGGGGCAGCAGGGCCGCAGCCTCCAGGACCCGTTGTTCCGGGAGGTGCCGTGGGGCGTCGGCGGGCACGTACCAGCCGTGTCCGACCCGGACCCAGCGTCGCCCTGCCGCCTGCCCGCGGGTGGGCCCCGTCACGCCGGTGGGGTCGATGCGGGTCGGGGGCACCAGGCCCGTGGGTGCCGGGCAGCGGGCGTCCCACCTGTGTCGTGCCATGGAGGAAGCATGGGCCGTGGTGGGCCTGCCGCGCTGGCTTCGTCCACAGGCCCTGACAAGCCGAACGCCACGCAGGAATCTCGGGGCGACTTCCTGCGTGGCGTTCGGGTGGCGTGGGTCTGGCTCAGGCCTCGCCCTCGGTGCGGAACCGCTCCTCGTCCTCGGGGGTCGCCTCCGTGTCGCCGTCGGAGGCGTAGCGAGTCCCGGTCTCCTCCGAGATCGCCGCCGCGTCGGGGTGGTGCTCACCGGCTGCGACCCGCCCCTCGGTGCTCGGGTCCTCGACGGGGTCGTCGACGCCGTGCTCGGCTCCGAACTCGCTCATGGGTGCCTCCTCGGGTCAGGTGGGGGTGCGGCCGGTGGTCTCAGGCGCCCTGGGCGCCGGAGTGTCCCGGCTGTCCCCCGTGGTAGTCGCGGTGGGCGGCTTTCGGCGGGATCCCGACCGGGTTCTCCTCGACCGCGCCCGGACGCTGCTCGGGCGGCACGTCCTCGTCGTCGGGGGCCTCGGCCTCGGCCGGCTCCGTCGTGGTGGACCGGGTGCTGTGGGTCGCCTCCGGGGCATCCGGCCCGGCATGCCCGGTGCGCTCGCTGCTGACGCCCATGTCGCCGGCCAGGCCGTGGGGGCCGTTGCCGTTCGCGTCAGAGTTCAACGGCGCCTCGTCCGGCTCGACCGGGCCGGGGCCACCGGGTGTCGGCTTCGGGTCGGTCATGTGGGAGGGGTACCCATCCCGACACCCCCGGAAACGCGAGTCCGGGGGTGTCGGGGGCTCAGGCGGACGGCTCCCCGGTCGTGTCGTCCTCCTGCGGCTCGGACCCCTCGCCCTCCTGCTTCTTGTCCTCGGGCTCGCTGATGTCGTCGCCCACCTCGCGGCCGACGTTGTCCTGCACGGCCGGGTTGTCCTCGGTGGGCAGGTCCCGGGTCCAGGGGCCGTCCTCCTCGCCGTAGTCCGGCTGCTCGACGGCGTCGACGCCCCCGGGTTCGATCTCGGGGCTCTCGGGCTCGGGCTCGGGCATCGGGCCGGGTCCGTCGGTCACGGCTCCTCCTCTCAGGCGCCGGTCGTCAGCGGTGCTTGCCGGGACCGTCGTTGCCCGGGCCGCCGCGGCCGGGACCGTCGTTGCCCTGGCCGCCCTGGCGCTGGCCGCCCTGGCGCTGGCTGCTCTGATCCGGGCCACCCTGGCCGCCCTGCTGGCCCTGGCCCTGCCGGCCCTGCTGACCCTGCGGGCCCTGGCCGCTCTGCTGGCCACCGTCCTGCTGGTCGCCCTGCTGGTCACCCTGGTCCTCGACGCCCAAGTGCTCCTTGGCCATGTCGGTGCCCTTGTCCAGGTGCTCGCTGTGCTTGCCACCGGTGCTCTGGTCGACCTTGTCGGCGGCCTTGTCGATGCCCTCGCTGATCTTGTCCCCGTGCTGGTCGGTCGCGCCGCTCAGCTTCTGCTTGGCCTTGTCCATGAAACCCATCGGGCTCTCCTCTCCTCGGTTGACTTCGTGGAGTCATGCCCGTGGGGGGGAGTACCCAAACCCCGGGGTCCCCCATGCGCCCCTGCGAGGATCGGCCCATGCCCGCCGTACCGCCCCGGGGCCCGACCGGCCCACCGATCGTGGCCGTTGTGGGACCCACCGCCTCGGGCAAGTCCGACCTGTCCCTCGACCTCGCCGAGCGGTTGGGGGGCGAGGTGGTCAACACCGATGCGATGCAGCTCTACCGCGGCATGGACGTCGGCACCGCGAAGCTGCCCGTCGAGGAGCGCCGCGGCATCCCCCACCACCTGCTCGACACGCTCTCGGTGCGCGACCCCGCCACGGTCGCGGAGTTCCAGGGGTGGGCGCGCGCGGTGGTCGCGCGGCTGCGGGTGCGGGGCGTCGTACCGGTGCTGGTCGGGGGGTCGGCGCTCTACACCCGCGCGGTCCTCGACCACTTCGAGTTCCCCGGCACCGACCCCGCGCTGCGGTCGGCGTGGGAGGCCGAGCTCGAGCGCGTGGGGGCGCCCGGACTGCACGCACGCCTGGCCGAGGCCGACCCGGAGGCCGCTGCCAGCATCCTGCCAGACAACGGGCGCCGGATCGTGCGCGCGCTGGAGGTGATCGACCTGACCGGCCGGCAGTTCAGCGCCAGCCTGCCGCGGATGGAGTACGTCGACCCCGCGACCGTGCAGGTCGGGCTCGCGATCGACCGACCCACCCTGGACGAGCGGATCGCCCGGCGGGTGCGGCAGATGTTCGACACCGGCCTGGTCGAGGAGGTACGCCGCCTGGTCGCCCAGGGCCTGGAGGGGGGCCGCACCGCCTCCCGGGCGATCGGCTACCGCGAGGTCGCGGCGCACCTGCGCGGTGAGCTGAGCCTCGACGAGGCGGTCGAGCGGACCACCACCGCCACCCGGCGCTTCGCCCGGCGGCAGGACGCGTGGTACCGCAAGGACCCGCGGATCCGGTGGGTCGACTGGAACGACCCCGCGCGGGTGGAGCACGCCCTCGCGGGCGTGGCGGCGCTCCGGGCCTTGTAACGCGCAGTTGTGCGGGCCGTCGTACCCCAATAACGGGGTGACAGGTTCGATAACGGCGCGTTACAAGGGATGACGTGGCCACGATCTACTACACCGCCAGCACCCTCGACGGCTTCATCGCGACCGAGGACCACTCCCTGGAGTGGCTGTTGACCCGCGACGTCGACCCCGCCGGCCCGATGGGGTACGACGCGTTCGGCCGCTCGGTCGGGGCGCTCCTCATGGGTGCGAACACCTACCAGTGGCTGCTCGACCACGAGCCGGAGGAGTGGTCCTTCGACGTGCCGACCTGGGTGTTCACCCACCGCGACCTCCCGGGGTACGACGGCGCCGACATCGCGCTCACCGGCGACCCCGTGCCCCAGGTGCACGGGCGGGCAGCGGCTGCGGCCGGCGACCGGCACGTGTGGGTGGTCGGCGGCGGTGACCTGGCCGGCCAGCTCGCCGACGCCGGCCTGCTGGACGAGGTGTGGGTGCAGTTCGCCCCGGTGACGATCGGCGCCGGCCGCCCGCTGCTGCCGCG
>CAZRKV010000238.1:0-4558 GCA_964600305.1 uncultured Nocardioides sp.
CCAGTAGGCGTCGATCGCCTTCACGTGCCGGGTGTCGGCATAGCCCTTCCAGCGGATCAGGAACTTCTCCGCGAGGGTCTCGCCCCGGTCGACCTCGGCCTGGGGCACGATCGGCCGGTCCAGGCCGCGCGCGGACTGGGCGGCGTACGAGAGCACCATCACCGCCACCCGGCCGAGGTCCTCGCGGGCCTGCTCGTCGCTGATGTCGTAGGTCTGGCCGAAGCCGAAGGCCGGGGCGAGCATCGACACCGCGGCCTGCACGTCGACCCGCACGTCTCCGGTGTGGACGGGCAGGTTGAACGGCTCGGCCGGGTCCAGGCCGGGTCGGTAGGCGCCGTCGATGAGGAGACCCCAGACGTTCTCGAACGGCACCCGGCCGACGATCTCCTCGATGTCGACCCCGCGGTAGCGCAGCGCCGACCCCTCCTTGTCCGGCTCGGCGATCTGCGTCTCGAACGCGAGGACGCCCTCGAGGCCCTCGTGGACCTGGTCCATGGTCGCGGCTCCCTCCTGCGGCGCACTGGTGTCCCGGTCCGGCATTGTGCCCCGCCGCGATGTCCCCCGGCACCCCGACCCACCGCCTAGGGTCGGAGGCATGGACGAGCTGGCGGCGCTGCGCGCCGAGTACGCCCACCGGGGCCTGGACGAGGCGGACCTGCCCACGGACCCGATGGACGCCTTCCGGGCCTGGTTCGCCGAGGCCCGGGACGCCGGCTTCCACGAGCCGAACGCGATGGTGGTCTCGACGGTCTCGGCCGAGGGCGTGCCGTCCTCCCGGCTGGTGCTGCTGAAGGTGTTCGACGAGCGGGGTTTCGGCTTCTTCACCAACCTGGCCTCGCTCAAGGCCGTGGACCTGGCGGCCCGTCCCGAGTGTGCCCTGCTCTTCCCGTGGCACCCGGTCCAGCGCCAGGTCCGGGTGGTGGGGCGCGCCTCGTTGCTGCCGCGGGACGAGGTGGCGGCGTACTTCGCCGGCCGCCCGCGGGGCGCCAAGCTGGGGGCGTGGGCCAGCCGGCAGTCCGAGGTCGTGGCGTCGCGGGCCGAGCTGGAGGCGGCGTACGTCGAGGCGCAGCAGCGCTTCCCGGAGGAGGTGCCCGTGCCCGAGGAGTGGGGCGGCTACCTCGTCGAGCCCCGCGAGCTCGAGCTGTGGCAGGGCCGCCCGGACCGGATGCACGACCGGGTGCGCTACCGCCGCCGGGACGGCCGGTGGGTGCGGGAGCGACTGGCCCCCTGAGGAAACCCGTTGTGACCGCGCCGTCGGCGACGTACCTTGGGGCGCACACGAGGAAGGAGGTGGTCCGAGGAATGCAGACTTCGAGGACACGTGAGGTGGCTGTCCGCTAGCCACTCGCCCAGCCGAGAGGCTGGCAATACCGGACTTCCACCCGGCCCGCAGGCGCTCCGGCCCGTCCACCGGAGGAGACGCTCCGAGCGTCACGCCTGCGGGCTGTCCCGTGTCCGGGCCCACACCCGGATTGGTTGAGTTCCGCAACTTCTCGTGCGACAGTTGTCAGAGTCAACTTCGTGGGGCGCCCGCGCCGTCGCGCTGCCGGGGCGCCCCCGTCCGCCGAGGAGCCACGATCGACCACCCCCACACGCCTGCCCCGCTGAGCCACCGCCAGGTCCTGAAGGTGCTCTCCGGCCTGCTGCTGGCGATGTTCGTCTCGATGGTGTCGAACACCATCGTCGCCACCGCCCTGCCGATCATCGTCCCCGACCTCGGGGGTACGCAGGCCGGCTACACGTGGGTGGTGGTGGCGACCCTGCTCGCGATGACGGCGACCACCCCCGTGTGGGGCAAGCTGGCCGACCTGTTCGAGCAGAAGCGGCTGCTGCAGGTCGCGCTCGTCATCTTCACGGTCGGGTCGCTGGTCGCCGGCCTCGCGCCCACGATGGGGGTCCTGATCGGGGCCCGCGCCATCCAGGGGCTGGGCGCCGGCGGCATCGTCGCCCTGGTCCAGGTCGTGATCGCCTCGATCGTGCCGCCCCGGGAGCGCGGTCGGTACGCCGGCTACATCGGCGCCACCTTCGCCCTCGCCACCGTCAGCGGGCCCCTGGTCGGCGGCCTGATCGTGGACACGGTCGGCTGGCGCTGGACCTTCCTCGTGGGGGTGCCGGTCGCCGCGGTGGCCCTGTACGTCCTGCAACGGACCCTGCGGATCCCCCGGGTCCGGCGGGAGGTGCACGTCGACTACCTCGGGGCCTTCCTCCTCGTCGGTGGGGTCTCGGTGCTCCTGGTGTGGGTCTCGCTGGCCGGCAACCAGTTCGGCTGGGCCTCGCCCACCTCGGCGGTCCTGGTCGGGATCTCGGCCGTGCTGCTGCTCGCCGCGGTGTGGGTCGAGGCCCGGGTCGCGCGGGACCCCGTCGTACCCCTGCGGCTCTTCCGCGACCGCACCACCGCGCTGGCGACCCTGGCGTCGGTGTTCATCGGCGTGGCGATGTTCTCCGCGACCGTCTACCTCGCGCAGTACTTCCAGCTGGCCAAGGGCATGATCCCGACCACGGCCGGGCTGATGACCGTGGCGATGGTCGGCGGGCTGCTGCTGTCCAGCATCACCAGCGGCCGCCTGATCACCACCACCGGCCGCTGGAAGCGGTGGCTCGTGGGCGGCATGTCCCTCGTCGTCGCCGGTCTGGCACTGCTCTCGACGATCGACGCCGACACCTCGCTGTGGGTCAGTGGCTCGTTCATGGCCGTGCTCGGGCTGGGGCTCGGGGCGACCATGCAGAACCTGGTCCTCGCGGTGCAGAACAACACCGCCCAGTCCGACATGGGGTCGGCCAGCGCGGTGGTCACGTTCTTCCGCTCCATCGGTGGTTCCGCCGGGGTGTCGGTGCTCGGCGCCGTGCTCGGGCACCGGGTCCAGGACTCGGTCTCCCGCGGACTGGACCGGATCGGTGCCCCCGCGGGGGCGGCCGGCTCCGGCGGCGGGGGGCAGGGGATCCCGGACCTCGACCAGCTGCCGGGCCCCGTGCGCGAGGTGTTCCAGCAGGCCTTCGGGTCGGCGGTCGGTGACGTGTTCCTCATCGCCCTGCCGTTCGCGGTCCTCGCCTGGATCTGCGTGGTGCTGATCCGGGAGGTCCCGCTGCGCACCACCATCGAGTGGGACGAGCCCGCGGTGTCGGACGAGCGGGCGGCGGCCCGATGAGCCCCGCGCCGGAGGACACGATGCGCCGCCTCGAGGTGGAGATGGCGGTCGTGGCCCGGCGGGTACGCCGCGTCGCGGCCGAGCGGGCCGCGCTCATCGACCCGGCCCTGGGCCCGATGGGGTACGCCGTGCTCGAGCACCTGCTGACCCGGGGACCGGCCCGGGCCGGGGAGCTGGCCACCACGTTGTGCGTCGACAAGGGCGCCATGAGCCGCACCGTCCACCAGCTGCAGGACCTCGGCCTCGTCGAGCGCACCGTCGACCCCCATGACGGACGGGCCCAGTCGCTCACGGTGACCGACCTGGCCCGCAGCCGGCTCGCGGAGATGACGTCGGTGCGCCGCCGCGCCGTCGCCGAGCGGATGGCCGACTGGCAGCCCGAGGAGCTGGAGCGGTTCGTGGACCTGCTGGCCCGCTACAACGCCACCCTCGAGGCCGGCGTCACCGACGCGTGAACCAGGCCGCCGTGTCCGGGGCGATCGTCGCGGACGGCTCGGGGCCGCTGCTCAGGCGGGGGGCGCCGGCGATCGCGGGGAGCGCCGCCGGCTCGTCCCCGGCGTTGAGCACGCACACCACCTCGCCACGCGCCAGCACCAGCAGCCCTCCCGGCTCCACCGACACCGCGACCTCCTCCCCGGCCGTGGTCGCGAACCGGCGCCGCTCGGCCAGCGCGCGCCGGTAGAACTCCAGCGTCGAGCCCGGGTCACCCGTCTGCGCCTGCACCGTGCGGTCCGCCCAGTCGGCCGGTTGCGGGATCCAGGGCTGCCCACTGCCCGGCCCGAAGCCGTACGGCGGCGCCTCGCCGTGCCAGGGGAGGGGGACCCGACAGCCGTCGCGCCCCGGGCTCCCGGAGCGCACCGCGAGCGGGTCCTGCCGGTGCTCGGGGGCCACCTCCACCTGCTCCAGGCCGAGCTCCTCGCCCTGGTAGAGGTAGGCGCTGCCGGGCAGCGTGAGCATGGCCAGCGTCGCCGCCCGCCCCCGCGCCCGCCCCCGCGGGCCGCCGCCGTACCGCGTGGGGTGGCGCTCCACGTCGTGGTTGCTGAGCACCCAGGTCGGTGCGGCCCCCACCGGGGCGAGGGCCGCCAGGGTGGAGGTGATCACCTCGGCGAAGGCGGTGGCCGACCACGGGGCCAGCAGCCAGGCGAAGTTGAAGCTCTGGTGCAGCTCGTCGGGGCGCACGAAGCGGGCCATCGACCCCGTGGTGCTGGTCCAGGCCTCGCCGACCAGCATCCGGTCCCCGTCGTACGCCGCCAGCAGCCGGCGCCAGCGGCGGTAGACCTCGTGCACCTCCGGCTGGTCCCACATCGGCTCGTCGGCGACCCGGTCACGCTCGACCATCGACGCGTGGGGGGCCGCCTCGACCACCTGGTCGCGCAGCGACTCCTCCTTGACCAGGCCGTGGGCGACGTCGA
>CAZRKV010000239.1:0-4553 GCA_964600305.1 uncultured Nocardioides sp.
GGCGAGCAGCTCGTCCAGCGCCGACGAGCGCGCCTGCAGCTCGGCGGTCTTGTCCTCGGCCCGCTGCACCGCCATGCCGACGTCGCCCATCTCCTCGGAGATGCCCGAGAACGCCTCGCCGATACGGGTCTGGGCCTCGGCCGCGGTGTAGGTGGCCTTGATGGTCTCCTTGCGGGTGCGGAAGGACTCGACCTTGGCCTGCAGGCGCCGCTGGGCGAGGGTGAGCTTCTCCTCCTCCCCCTGCAGCTGGGCGTGCTGGGTCTGCAGGTCACTGATCTGCTGGGTCAGGCCGGACTTGCGGGTGAGTGCCTCCCGGGCCAGGTCCTCCCGGTCGACCTCGATCGCCTTCTGGGCCTGCTGGGTGAGCTTGTCGGCCTGCTGCTGCAGCTGGTTGACCTGCAGCTCCACCCGCTTGCGGCTGGTGGCCACGTCGGCCACGCCGCGGCGTACCTTCGAGAGGAGCTCGATCTGGCGCTGGTAGCTGTAGTCGAGCGTCTCGCGGGGATCCTCGGCGCGGTCCAGGGCCCGGTTGGCCTTGGACCGGAAGATCGTGCTGATGCGCTTCATGAGACTCATGGGGATGCGGCCCCTCTCGTGACCTGCGGCGACGGGTTGCTGGTCTCAGCCTATTGCCATCCGCAAGCCGGTGCCGAGCCCCACCAGGGCGGTTCCTGCCGGTAGGCTGGACCGGACCTATCCGGCACCCCACGAAGGCACTCGCGTTGTTCCGTCGCTCCCGGTCAGAGACCGCCACCACGACCACGACCTCCGGCGGGAACGGGGCCCCCGCCCGGCCCGGGACCAAGGGGCGCCCCACGCCCACCCGCAAGGAGGCGGAGGCGGCCGCGCGGGCGCGGGCGAAGAAGGCTCCCGGCCGCAAGGAGAAGCGGGCCGCCGCCCGCCGCGACCCCAGCGGTCCGTCCAGCCGGGAGATCCGCGACGGCATCAAGCGCGGTGAGGAGAAGTACCTCCCCGCCCGGGACCGTGGCCCGGTGCGCCGCTTCATCCGGGACTTCGTCGACGCCCGCTTCTCGGTCCTGGAGCTGATGGTCCCGCTGATGGTCGTCACCCTCGTGCTGGGCTACTCGGGCAACCCGCGCCTGGTCGAGATCAGCAGCAACATCATGCTCGGCGCCGTGCTGCTGGTCATCCTGGACTCGCTCATCCTCAAGTTCCGGCTCGGCCGCGAGCTCTCCCGCCGCTTCCCGGACGAGGAGGTCAAGCGACCGACGCTGTACGCCGTGATGCGGGCCCTGCAGATGCGGTTCCTCCGCCTGCCCAAGCCGCAGGTCACGATCGGCCAGGAGCTGTCCGGCCGCTACCGCTGAGGCGGCTCACGCGTCGTAGTCGACCACCAGGCCCGGCGAGGTGACCCTCGACTGGCAGGTCAGGACGTAGCCGGCGGCGACCTCGTCAGGTTCCAGGGCCCAGTTCTGGGCCATCTCCACGGTGCCCTCGAGCACACGGGCGCGGCAGGTGCCACACACCCCGCCCCGGCAGGCGTACGGCGCGTCCGCACGCGCCCGGAGCATCCCCTCCAGGACCGGTGTCGCGGGGTCGACCCGGAAGTGGGAGGACCGGCCGTCCAGGCGCGCCGTCACCTCGCTGCCGGGGGCGTCCGTGGGCGGCGGGGCGTTCCGGCGGGGTGGCGGCGCGGCCCCGGTGTGGAAGAGCTCCCGGTGCACGCGGCCCGCGGGCACCCCGGCCTCGGCCAGCACCTGCGCCACGGTCGAGACCAGGCCCTCGGGCCCGCAGAGGAGCCAGTCGTCGACGTTCGGGACGTCGACGAGGTCGTGCAGCAGCCGCTTGGTGCGGTCGGCGTCGAGGTGCCCCGACAGCAGCTCGGAGGCCCCTTCCTCGCGGGAGAGTACGTGCACGAGCTGGAAGCGGTCGGGCCACCGGTCCTTCAGCCCGGCCACCTCGTCGAGGAACATGGCCGACCCGTGGGTCCGGTTGGCCCAGACCAGGGTCGCGGAGGAACGCTCCTCCCCCGCCAGGGCGCTGGTGAGGATCGACAGGATCGGCGTGATCCCCGACCCGCCGGCGACGGCGACCACCCGGCGCGGACGACCCGGCCGGACCGTGGCCCCGAAGCTCCCCGACGGAGTCATCACGTCCAGGACGTCCCCGGGACGCAACCGGTCCAGGGTCGCGCCGGAGAACCCCCCGCCGGGGAGCCGGCGCACGCCCACGACCAGCTCACCGGAGGCCGGCGTCGTGCAGATCGAGTAGCTGCGGCGTACGTCGTCCTCCCCCCGGATGGCCACGTGCTGGCCCGGGCGGAACGCGTACGCCTGCGCCAGCTCCGCGGGTACGTCGAAGCGCAGCGAGACCGCGTCCTCGGCCACCGGCTCGATCGCGGCGACCCGGAGCTGGTGGAAGGCCGGCATCAGATGCCCTTGACGTGCTCGAACGGTTCGCGGCACGCCCGGCACGTCCACAGGGACTTGCAGGCGGTGGCCCCGAACCGGCTGAGCTCCCGGGTGTCGGGACTGCCGCAGCGTGGGCAGCGCACCGAGAGCGTGAGGGCCACGGGTCCCCCGGCGGGGCCCCGGCCGCGGTCGGAGGGGGGCGGCGCGATGCCGTGCTCGCGCAGCAGCGAGCGGCCGCGCTCGGTGATCCAGTCCGTGGTCCACGCGGGCGAGAGCACGAACTCGACGTCGACGTGCCAGAACCCGGCCACGGTGAGGGCGTCCACGATGCCGTCGCGGATCACCTCCATCGCCGGGCACCCCGAGTAGGTCGGCGTGATCCGCACGTGCACCCGCCCCCGGTCGTCGACGGTGAGGTCGCGCAGGATGCCTAGGTCGCCGATGGTGACCACGGGCAGCTCGGGGTCGGGGACGGCTCCGGCCACGGCCCAGGCCCGCTCGCGGTCCGTCTCGGGTTCCCGCGTCGTCGTGGCGCTCACCAGCTCACCCCCGGGTGGCAGCGAGCGAGGTACTGCATCTCGGCCAGCAGGTAGCCCATCTGCTCGGTGTGGACCCCCCGGCGTCCGGCGGCGCGGGCGGGCCGCAGGTCCGGGACCGCCAGGCCGGCCTGCTCGAGCACGGGCAGGATCCGGGCCAGCACCGGTTCACGCAACCCGGCCGGGTCCACCGCCACCCCGGCGGCCACCAGCTCGGGTGCGACGAAGGACCCGTCGAAGAGCTCCTCGACCCAGGGCCACTCCGCAGCCAGGGCGTCGACCATCCGCCGGTGGGACTCGGAGGTGCCCTCGCCCAGCCGCAGCGTCCAGCTGCGTGCGTGGTCGAGGTGGTAGGCGACCTCCTTCACCGCCTTGCCGGCGATGCCGGCCAGGGCCTCGTCACGGCTGTGGGCGAGGGCGGCGTACAGCTCCACCTGCCAGGCCGCGAGCAGCAACAGGCGGACCGTGGCGACCGCGAAGTCGGGCTGCTCCCGCTCCACCAGGCACACGTTGCGGAACTCGGGCTCGTCCCGGAAGTAGGCGAGCGCGTCCTCGTCGCGGCCGGCGCCCTCGACCTCCCCGGCACGGGCCAGCAGGCCTCGGGCCTGCCCGAGCTGGTCCAGTCCGATGTTGGCCAGCGCGACGTCCTCCTCCAGCTCCGGCGCGCGGCTGATCCACTGCGCCGTGCGCTGGGCACTGACCAAGGCGTCGTCGGCCAGCGCGACGAGGTAGCCGAACAGCGGGTCCGCGCTCACAGGTGGTCCACCCCCTCCGGCACCTCGTAGTGGGTCGGGTGACGGTAGACCTTGTCCGCCGCCGGGTCGAAGAACGCGCCACGGTCGTCGGGGTCCGAGGCGACCACCGCCGAGGACGGCACCACCCACAGCGAGATCCCCTCCTGCCGGCGGGTGTACAGGTCGCGGGCGTTGCGCAGCGCCATGGCGGCATCGGGGGCGTGCAGCGACCCCACGTGCACGTGCGCCAGCCCGCGCCGGGCGCGCACGAAGACCTCGAACAGCGGCCACTCGCGGCCGGCCGGTTCCATCACGCCACCTCCTGCCGGGCCGCCTGCTTCTCGGCGTACGCCGTGGCCGCCTCGCGGACCCAGGCGCCCTCCTCGTGGGCCCGGACCCGGTGGGCCAGGCGCTGGGCGTTGCACGGCCCGTCTCCCGCCACGACGCGACGGAGCTCGGCGAAGTCCGGGGCGCCGAAGTCGTGGTGGCCCCGCTCCTCGTTCCACCGCAGCTCGGGATCCGGGAGCCGCACCCCCAGCGCCTCGGCCTGCGGGACCACCATGTCCACGAAGCGCTGGCGCAGCGCGTCGTTCGTGAACCGCTTGATCCCCCACCGCATCGACTGCGCGGTGTGGGGTGAGTCCTCGTCGGGAGGGCCGAACATCATCAGGCTGGGCCACCAGTAGCGGTCCACCGCGTCCTGGGCCATCCGCCGCTGGGCCTCGCTGCCCTGCATGAGGGTGTGCAGGATCTCGAACCCCTGCCGCTGGTGGAAAGACTCCTCCTTGCAGATCCGGACCATGGCGCGGGCGTAGGGGCCGTAGGAGCACCGGCACAGCGGCACCTGGTTGGTGATCGCGGCCCCGTCCACCAGCCATCCGATCGCGCCCACGTCCGCCCAGGTGAGGGCG
>CAZRKV010000240.1:0-4499 GCA_964600305.1 uncultured Nocardioides sp.
CCTACAAGGAGATCGCCGAGATCATGGACACCCCGATCGGCACGGTGATGTCGCGCCTGCACCGCGGGCGTCGACAGCTGCGAGACATGTTGTCCGACTACGTCCGCGAGCACGACTTGCTCTCGGCCGGTGGTCGGGGCGAGGGAGCGTCATGAGCGAGCACGACGAGGCGCCGCTGACACCGGGGGAGTGCGCGGAGTACTTCGAGCGGATCATCTACCTGCTCGACAACGAGCTGGACGACGCCGACTGCGCCGAGGTGCAGCTCCACCTCGACGAGTGCGAGCACTGCCTGCACCGCTACGACATCGAGCGCACGGTCAAGGCCCTCGTGGCGCGGTCGTGCTCCGAGTCCGCCCCCGAGTCGCTGCGGGAGCGGGTGCTGGTGCAGATCCGCGAGGTCCAGATTCGCATCGGCGACTCCTGATCTGGAAAACTCTCCCGGACCCGACCACACAGGAGGACTCCATGGGCAAGGCCGGCCGCAAGCGTCGCGCACGCAAGAAGAAGAACGCCAACCACGGCAAGCGTCCCCTCTCCTGACCACCCGCAGTGACGGCTGACGGGCCGCCGGCGGCCTCCCTGGTCCGCACCGTGACCGACGAGGACACCGCGGTCGCGGTGGGGTCCGGGAGCCTGTCCGTGCTCGCCACCCCCAGGCTGTTGGCCTGGGCCGAGGCCGCCACCTGTGCTGCCGTGGACCCGACGCTGCCCGCCGGACGCACCAGCGTCGGGACCCGGGTGGCCCTGGAGCACCTCGCAGCGAGCCCGGTCGGCGCCGAGGTCGAGGTGACGGCCACCGCGGCGCACGTCGACGGGCGACTGTGGCGCTTCGAGGTGGCCGCCCGGCACGTCGGCGACCGCACCCTGGTGGGCAGCGGCGAGATCACCCGCGTGGTCGTCGACGCCGAGCGCTTCCTGGCCCGGTTGCCGGACTGACCGCCCCGCCTCGGTGGCTCAGATCCCCGTGGTGTTCCGCGGGTAGGCCGCGTCGACGTCGGTGACCACGTTGAGCAGGTAGGGCACGCCCGCGTCGAAGGCCCGGTCCAGGGCCGGTCCGATCCCGCGTGGGTCGGTCACGGTCTCCCCGGCGCCGCCCAGCGCCTTGACCACCTCGTCGTACTGCGTGCGGTGGGCGAGGTCCGCGGCCACGTCGTAGCCGTAGATCAGCTGCATCGGCCCCTTCTCCAGCCCCCCGGCGGAGTTGTTGCCCACCACCATCACGACCGGGAGGTCGTGCCGGACCAGGGTGTCGACGTCCATCAGCGAGAACCCCGCAGCCCCGTCGCCCAGCAGCAGCACCACCTGCGAGGAGGGTCGGGCGATCCGTGCGGCCATCGCGGCCCCGAGGCCGGCCCCCAGGCACCCGTAGGGACCGGGGTCGAGCCAGCAGCCCGGGCGGCGCGGTTCCACGAACTTGCCCGCGAAGCTCACGAAGTCCCCGCCGTCGCCGATCACCACGGCGTCGTCGGCGAGCCGGGGGGCGAGCTCCCCGTAGATGCGTGCGGGGTGGATCGGATCCGCCTCGGCCCGCAGCAGGGCCGCGTCCCGCTCCGTGGCGGCCCGCACGGCGTCCTGCAGCCGGCCGGTCCAGTCCGACCAGTCCGGGCGGCGGACCAGCTGGCCGACGGCCTCCCGCAGGCCGTCGAGGGCCAGGGTCAGGTCACCGGCCACCGCGGTGGCCGGTGAGGCGTGGGTCGACACCTGGTCCTCGGCGTCGACGATGTGGACCACCCTGGCCGGCGGGGCGCCGTCCTTGCCGCCGAAGACGCCGTAGCCGAGCCGGAAGTCCAGGGGTGTGCCGACCACCACGACCAGGTCGGCCTGCCCCAGCGCCTGGCCGCGTGCCTTGGTGACCAGCAGCGGGTGCCCCCCGGGGAGGACCCCACGACCCATGCCGTTGGTCAGGGTCGGGATCCCCGTCGCCTCGGCCAGGGCCAGTGCGGCCTCCTCGGCCCCGTCCGCCCACACGTCGGTGCCCAGGACCAGCACCGGGCGAGTGGCCTCGCCCAGGGCCTCGGCGACCTCCGAGACCGCCTCCGGGTCCGGCTCCACCGGGTCGACGGTCGGACCGGTGGGGGTGGAGACCGTCGCGGTGTCGAAGAAGGAGTCCATGGGGACGTCGACGAACGTCGGGCCCCGGTGGGGGCTGCGGGCGGCCGTGAATGCTGCGTCGAGCCCGTCGGCCACCTGGTCGGCCGCCGGGATCGTGCGCGCGAGCTTGGTGATCGTCGACAGGATCGGGGGATGGTCGATCTCCTGCAGGCTCCCCGTGCCCCAGCGGCCGGCGGGGGCCCGCCCACCGACGACCACCATGGGCGAACCGGCGAACTGGGCCTGGGCGATTGGGCTCACGGCGTTGGTCACGCCCGGGCCGGCGGTGAGCACGGCCAGGCCGGGGGTACGGGTGAGCTTCCCCGTGGCCTCGGCCGCGAACGCCGCCGTCTGCTCGTGCCGCACGTCGACCAGCCGCATCGGCGGGTCGGCGCGCACCGCCCCGTCGTACATGGGGAAGACGTGGGCGCCGGAGAGGGTGAACATGGTCTCGACCCCGTGGGCCCGGGCCACGGCGACCGCCAGCTCTCCGGCGTGGCCGGTGAGCCCGGCCGCGTCGTCGCCGGTCGGATCGGGCGCGTCGGTCGAGGGGTCCACTGCGTCGGATGAAGTCATGCCCGCAGGCTACTGGGCGAGCGGTCCCAGCACGTGGGGGTTGCTGGTCCGGAGCGCCTCGACGAGCACGAGCAGGAGGTCGGCCCGCCCCGCGGGCGGGTCCGGCGCGAGGGCCAGCTGGAGGTGGAGCGCCCGGAGGAAGGCCTCGGGCCCGCCGGTGACCTCGACGGGGTCCCGGTCGTCGTGGACCCGTCGCGTCGCCTGGTCGAGGATGCGGGCCACCCACGGCTCGACCACCGTCAGCGGCACCAGGTCGCGACGCAGGACCGCCATCGTGGCGTGGGCCATCCGGTCGTGCTCGCCGGAGCGCAGGGGGACCCCGGGCTGCAGCACCCGGTCGGCCAGCACGTCCAGCACCACGGTCAGCTCGGGCGTCGCGAGGTGGCGGGACCCGGCGAGGGTGGCGAGGGCGTCGGCGCCGTGGGCGATCGCGTGGGCCCAGCCCTGCCCCGGCACGTACCCGCGGGTGTCCCGCTCCCGCAGGAACCAGGTGGCGAGCCGGTCGCCCCAGGTCAGGACGGTGTCGGCCGGGAGCCGGCCCACGACCTGGTCCCGTGCCAGGCAGTCGCCGAGCACGAGCGCGGAGAAGCTGCGGCGGAAGACCGAGTCGGTGCCGGACTCGCCCAGGCCCCGCTCCAGCCCCGTGGCCATGCCGTCACCGAGCCCGGACAGCAGGTCGTCGTACACGCCGCGGGCGATCCAGGTCGCCAGGACGGGATAGGCCAGCCCGTCCCGGACGGCGGGCTCCGGCGCACCGAGCATGGCGGTGAGCTCGGCGGTCATGTCGTCCAGCGGACGCTGGTCGGGGACCCTGAGACCCTCGGCCTGGACCTGCTTCCAGAACGACGACGGCATGGGCCCATCCTGCCACTTCCGGGGACCACGCCGCGCGGGGCGTCCGGCGCCTACGGTGGTGCCGTGGCGTACCTCGACGACCTGGTGGCGGCCCACGCCGACCTCGACGGTGCGGACGTGGCCTGGCTGCAGCTGCTGATGGCGGACTGGCAGATCATCGCCGACCTCTCGTTCGCCGATCTGGTGCTCTGGGTCCCCGACCGTGGGGGTGGGTTCTGGGCGGCCGGGCAGATCCGGCCCACCACCGGCCCGACGGCGTACGTCGACGACGTGGTCGGCAGCTTCCTCCCGCCCGGACGACGGGCGATGGTCGACGCGGCGTACCGCGGGGGCCGCCTCGTTCGCGAGGGGGACCCCGAGTGGCGCGACGACGTGCCGGTCCGGGTGGAGGCGATCCCGGTGCGCCGCGGGGGCCGGGTGCTCGGCGTGGTCAGCCGCAACACCAACCTGCTCGGCGTCCGCACCCCCAGCCGGCTCGAGCTGTCCTACCTCCAGACCGCCGGCGACCTCACCCGGATGATCGCCGAGGGGGAGTTCCCGACCCCCGGTCAACGCTCCGACCACGCCGACAGCGCCCGGGTCGGCGACGGCTTCGTCCGGGTCGACGCGGAGGGTCGGGTGGTCTACGCGAGCCCCAACGCGCTCTCGGTCTACCGGCGTCTGGGCCTCGGGGGAGACCTGGCCGGGCTGGTCCTGGCCGACACCACCCGTGCGCTGGTCCCGCCCCGGCGGCGGCCCGACGAGGAGACCATCAGCGCGGTGCTGGGGGGCCGGGTGCCGCGCGACGCCGAGATCGAGGGCCCGGTGTCGATCGTGCTGCGCTCGATCCCCCTGCGGCCGCAGGGGCGCCACATCGGGGGCCTGATCCTGCTGCGCGACGTCACCGACCTGCGGCGCCGCGACCGGGAGCTGGTGACGAAGGACGCGACCATCCGCGAGATCCACCACCGGGTGAAGAACAACCTGCAGACCGT
>CAZRKV010000241.1:0-4383 GCA_964600305.1 uncultured Nocardioides sp.
GTCCCGGGCGTGGTGCACGGGTCGAAGTCGTACCTGCTGCAGGACGAGCACGGGCAGGTCCTCGAGGCCGAGTCGGTCTCGGCCGGCCTCGACTACCCGGGCGTCGGCCCCGAGCACGCCCACCTGCACGCCGTCGGCCGGGCCCGCTACGAGCGGGTCACCGACGACGAGGTGCTCGACGGCTGGCAGCTGCTGGCCCGCACCGAGGGCATCATCCCCGCCATCGAGTCCGCGCACGCCCTGGCCGGCGCGCTGCGGCTCGCCGAGCGACTGGCGGCAGAGAAGGGGCCCGAGGCCACCGTGCTGGTGAACCTCTCGGGCCGCGGCGACAAGGACATGGAGACCGCGATGCAGTGGTTCGGCCTCGGGGAGACCGAGCGACCGGAGGGGGTCGCCGTCCCGGAGGCCCACGGCGAGGGGGCCGGCGAGTGAGCGCCCGGGTGGCCTTCGAGACCGCCCGGGCCGAGGGACGGGCCGCGCTGGTCGGCTACTGGCCGGCGGGCTTCCCCGACGCCGACGGGGCGGTGGACGCGATCCGGGTGATGGTCGAGGCCGGCGTGGACGTGGTCGAGGTCGGCATGCCCTACAGCGACCCGGTCATGGACGGCCCCACCATCCAGGCCGCGGCCCAGCAGGCCCTCGAGGGGGGCACCCGCACCCGGCAGGTGCTGCACACCGTCGAGCAGGTCGCTGCGCTGGACGTGCCGACCGTCGTGATGAGCTACTGGAACCCCGTCGCGCGGTACGGCGTCCCCCGCTTCGCCGCCGACCTGGCCGACGCCGGGGGCGCCGGGATGATCACCCCGGACCTGACGCCGGACAGCGCGGGGGCGTGGATCACGGCGGCCGACGACCACGACCTGGACAAGGTGTTCCTCATCGCGCCCTCCTCCACCGACGAGCGGGTGGCGATGACCACGGCGGCCTGCCGCGGCTTCGTCTACGCCACGGCCGTCATGGGCGTCACCGGGGCCCGGGAGAGCAGCAGCGACCTGGCGGGCCCGCTGGTGGCCCGGGCCCGGAGCACGACGGACCTCCCGATCGCGGTCGGCCTCGGCGTCTCGACGGCCGCGCAGGCCGCGGAGGTGGCGTCGTACGCCGACGGCGTCATCGTCGGCTCCGCCTTCGTCCGGACCCACCTGGACCCGGAGGGCGGACGCAGGGGTGCGCTGGCGTCGTTGTCCTCGCTGGCCGGGGAGCTGGCCGAGGGGGTCCGGAATGGCTGAGACCCGCGCCCTCCCGATCCGTCGGGTCGCCGCCGCGATCGCGGCCGTGCTGGTCGTGGCCGCCGGGTGTGCCCCGGCGCAGGACGACCAGGGCCAGGGGACCGCCACGGTGACCGGCGGTGACAGCAACCAGCGCACCGAGCTGGACCAGCCCTGGCCCGTGCCGCAGACACCCCTGCAGGACACCGACGGAGCGGCGTACTCGCTGGCCGGCGACACCGACCGGCCGCTCACGCTGGTGTTCTTCGGCTACCTCAACTGCCCCGACATCTGCCACACCGTGATGTCGGCGATCGCGTCGGCGATGACCCGCCTCGACGAGGGGCACCGCGACCAGGTCGACGTCGTCTTCGTCACGACCGACCCGGCCCGTGACGACGCGGAGGCGCTGCGCGACTACCTCGACCGGCTCGACCCCGAGTTCACCGGCCTCACCGGCGACATCGACACCATCCTCGACGTCGCGGAGGACCTGCACATCGGGGTCGAGCAGGGCGAGAAGCTGCCCTCGGGCGGCTACGACATCACCCACGGCACCCAGGTGCTGGGCATCGACGCCGACGACGAGGTCCCCGTCTTCTGGTCCGAGGAGACCTCGGCGGCCGAGCTCGCCGACGACGTCGCCGGATTCCTCGAGCAGGAGGGCTGACCGTGTCGACGACCCTGGCGCACCTCGTGACGGTGTGGTCGATCCCGAGCCCGGACACCGGCACCTGGTACCTCGGCCCGGTGCCGATCCGGGCCTACGCGCTGGCGATCATCGCCGGTGTGGTCGCCGCGATCTGGATCGGTGACCGCCGGTGGGTGGCCCGCGGCGGCCGCAGCGGCGAGATCGCGGACCTCGCCGTGTGGGCGATCCCGTTCGGCCTGGTCGGCGGGCGCCTCTACCACGTCATCACCGACCACCAGCTCTACTTCGGGGAGGGCCAGGACCCGATCACGGCCCTCTACATCTGGCGCGGAGGACTCGGGGTCTGGGGAGCCATCGCCCTCGGTGCCGTGGGCCTGGTGATCGGGGCCCGGCTGCGCGGGATCCGGTTGCTCCCGGTGCTGGACGCGGCGGCCCCCGGCGTGCTCGTCGCCCAGGCCCTCGGCCGCTGGGGGAACTGGTTCAACTCCGAGCTGTTCGGCCGTCCCACCGACCTGCCGTGGGGCCTGGAGGTGGCTCCGGAGCACCGACCGCCGGGGTACGCCGACGTCGAGACCTTCCACCCCACGTTCCTCTACGAGTCCCTGTGGTGCCTGGCCGCCTTCGCCGTGGTGGTGTGGGCCGATCGCCGGTTCCGGCTCGGGCACGGGCGCGTGGTGGCGCTCTACGTGATGGCCTACACGATCGGCCGCGGGTGGATCGAGGCGCTGCGGATCGACGACGTGCAGATGGACGACGTCCTCGGCCTGCGGCTGAACGTGTGGACCTCGCTGGTCCTGCTGCTGCTCGCGGCCGCGTACTTCGCCTGGTCCGCCCGCACCCACCCCGGCCGCGAGGAGCGGGTGTACGACGAGGGGCGCGGACCGGAGGCTCCAGCCCCGAAGTGAGACCCGAGGTGAGACCCCGAGGTGAGCCTCACCTTCGATGAAATGGTCCGTCGGACTGACTAGCGTCGGGTCCATGACCGCCCAGGGCTCCCTCGACATCGAGCACCAGCACTCCGACCCCACCGGCGGGTGGTTGCGGCCCGCCGTGTTCGGGATGATGGACGGCCTGGTCTCCAACGCAGCGCTCATCGCCGGCGTCGCCGGCGGCACCCGTGGTTCCGACGGCACCTCCACGGTGCTGCTGGCCGGGTTCGCCGGCCTCGCGGCCGGGGCGTTCTCGATGGCGGCGGGGGAGTACGCCTCGGTGGCCAGCGAGTCCGAGGCGGCCGAGCGCGAGGTGGAGACCGAGCGGGCCGAGATCCGGCGCAACCCGGAGGGGGAGCGCGGCGAGCTGGCGGTGATGCTCGGGGAGATGGGGCTGGACGAACCGCTCGCCCAGGACGTCTCGACGGCGATCCACCGCGACCCCGAGACCGCCGTCGCGGTCCACTCCCAGCTCGAGTTCGGCATCACCCCCGGCGACCTGGCCTCCCCGGTGGTCGCGGCGATCTCGTCGTTCGTGGCCTTCTCGATCGGTGCGGCCGTCCCCCTCGTCCCCTACCTCCTGGGCTCCGTGACCGTGCTCCTCCCGCTGCTGCTCACGCTGGTGGCCCTCTTCGCCTGCGGGGCCGTCGTGACCCGCCTCACGAACCGCTCCTGGTGGTTCGGCGGCCTGCGCCAGGTGCTGCTCGGGGCGGTCGCGTTCGCGGCGACGTACGGCATCGGCGCCGCCATCGGCACCCAGGTCTGAGTTCCCAACGCCCCTCGCCCTGATATACGCTGTCGAACCCGCTTGGGCCAGCGTCGTCCCTCTCGGCACCCAGCACGCCCACCGAAGGCCCGGTCAGTGCCGCAACGACGCGGCCGCGATCGACTTCAGAGACGACGGGAGACCTCCATGCCGATGCATGCGTTCCCGCCGCCCCAGGGGCTCTACGACGGACTCCACGAGCACGACGCGTGCGGTGTGGCCTTCGTCGCGACCCTCACCGGAGTGGCCGACCACGACATCGTCGCCAAGGCACTGACCGCGCTGCGCAACCTCGAGCACCGCGGCGCGGCCGGCGCTGAGCCCGACTCCGGCGACGGGGCCGGCATCCTGATGCAGGTCCCCGACGACTTCCTGCGCGCCGTGGTCGACGTCGACCTGCCGCCGCGTGGCGCGTACGCCGTGGGCACGGCGTTCCTCCCGGCGGAGGACGAGGCCGCCGCGACCGCCCGCGACCTCGTGGCCAAGATCGCGGAGGACGAGGGCCTGGCCGTGCTGGGCTGGCGCGAGGTGCCGGTGCGCCCGGAGCTCCTGGGGTCGACCGCCCGATCGGTGATGCCGCGCTTCGAACAGCTCTTCGTCGCCGGCCACGGCGTCCGGGTGACCGGTCTGGCCCTGGAGCGGCTGGCGTTCTGCCTGCGCAAGCGGGCCGAGCGCGAGGCCGACGTGTACTTCCCGTCGCTGTCGGCGCGCACCCTGGCCTACAAGGGGATGCTCACCACCGAGCAGCTCGACGGGTTCTACCCGGACCTGCTCGACGAGCGGGTCACCTCGGCGCTGGCGGTGGTGCACTCCCGGTTCTCCACCAACACC
>CAZRKV010000242.1:0-1467 GCA_964600305.1 uncultured Nocardioides sp.
ATGGGCGGCCCGTCCTGCCCGCACCACAGCAAGGAGCCACCCGTGAGCGATGCCCACGCATCCAACCCGAATCTTCCGCCCACCCAGGGCGAGCAACGGCCGGCCGAGCTGCTCGACCGGTTCCTGGCCAAGCTCATCGACTTCGTCCTCGTCGGGGTCGTCTACGGCATCATCGCCGCGATCCTGACCGTCGGGGTGGCGATCGGTACGGGATCGAGCTGGGTCGCCGGGGTCGTGACCTCCGTCGTGCTGGTCGCCCTGCAGCTGGGCTACTTCACGTTCCTGGAGTCCAGCCGCGGTCAGACCGTGGGCAAGATGGTGATGAAGCTGCGAGTCCTGGGCCCGGGCGGTGGGCAGCCCACGACCGAGGAGGCGCTCAAGCGCAACATCTGGATGGCCATCTCCCTGATCGGGATCATCCCGTTCGTGGGCTGGCTGCTCCAGGGCGTGGCCTGGGTCGCGGCGCTGGTGACGATCGCGCTCGGCATCAACAACGACACCGCCAAGCGCCAGGCCTGGCACGACCAGCTCGGCGGCGGCACCCAGGTCATCAAGACCGGCTGACCCAGCGGCACCACTGCAGCGGCACCGGCTCGCGGCGGAACGCCCACCCAGGCGCGCAGCTGGCGATCGGCGCCCGAAGTTGGGGGACAGCGAACAGCGAAGCGCCGCTGGCGTCTCGGGTCACCAGCGGCGCTTCGACACCAGCGTAACAAGCCACCCCGCCGCCAGTCAGGCATTCGCACAATCCCCGCAAGGAGCTTGTTCCCACCACGGCGACAAGGCGAGGCCCGGCGGCCCTTCCTGTTCGCGAGTACCGGACAGGCCCGAGCACCCTCGAGGTTGGGTACGGCCGGTTCGCGCCTCGATCGCAGCCACCGGTGCGACGCCTCGCCGCGTAGCAGACCAGCCCAGCTCCAGGTCGGTGCGCCCCACCGGGACCCCTGCACAACCCACCCGGCAGCCGTCTCGTGTGGCCCAGGTGGGGGAGTATCCGCGGCGGCTGTGCAAGCCGGGACGGCGTTCGACAGGTCGACGCCCGGCCGGACCGACGACGACCCGACCGTCGTCTCAATCCCTTCTACCCCTCGAACGCGGCGGTTCCCTCCTTGGTGGCCTGATCGCCGCTGCGGTAGTAGCGGTTCTGGACCGTCGCGATGTTCTGCCAGCCGCCGAGCGCCATCAGCGCGCCTTCACGCATGCCCTTGACGTCGACGCAGATCCGGGCGAACCGGTGCCGAAGCGAGTGCCAGGTCAGGCGCGCCTCACGGCGCACAGTGGTGCGGCGGACGAAGTCGGTCCCGTTCCAGTGGTGCCAGTACTCCTCGTACACGTCGATCGGCCATCCGGCCTCCTGCATCGCCGGCAGCAGGATGTCCTGGGTGAAGGCGGTGTGCCAGAGCAGGCCCCCGCCCTCGGCCGGGAAGAGCAGCGCTTCGGGGTTACGGCCCTCGGCCTGCTCCCGAC
>CAZRKV010000242.1:1567-4361 GCA_964600305.1 uncultured Nocardioides sp.
CGTCCTCGTCGCGGACGAAGCCGTCGGCGTCGCCGGCGTGGCAGACGCGGGCGGGGGAGTCGGCGCGGTGGATGATGCGCCGCTCCCGGGGGAAGACGGGGTCGGGGGCCAGCGCGCCCCGGGGCAGGAGCTCGGCCTGCCGGTGGGAAAGGTACTTGCGCTTGCCGGCCCAGGTCAGCAGCGCCCGCAGTGCGGAGGTGTTCTGCCGGACGACATCGTAGGTCCCTGCCTGCGCCCGCATCTCGTCGACGAGCTTCCGGTCGAGGTCGATGTCCATGGCGCGCAGGTGTTCGTGACGGTGCAGGCACCGGTTGAGTGCCTTGCGGATGTTGTTGCGCTGGCTCTTCTTCCACAGCTCGGGCCGCTTGGTCTTGCGGTTCGGGTAGGGGCTGCGGCCCTCGGCGACGAACCGGTCGGCCATGTCCCGGAGGGTGGTCGTGGCGAGGGGGCCGACGGCCAGCTGGAGGCGGTCGTCGATCGTCGTGGCCTTGGCGCGGGCGCTTTCGAGGGTGCGGCCGGCGCTGGTGTCGCCGCGGGTGCCGTCCGGTTCGCTCCACTTCAGGCGGTAGTAGCCCTTGCTGCAGGGGGTGAGGATCCGGACGAGGCCGACGGTCTCGAGGGGCTGGTGCGCGGTAGTGGTCATGTCCGGGACCGGTCCGGTCCCGCCCGCGCTGCGCAGTCACCGCACGTACCGTTGCGCGTCCAGATCGTGTGAGGCTCGTCACCCAAGCGGTGGGGTGGAGAACAGCGCGAGGCCGCGCTCGGTGTGCTCGCGGCCGGTGCGGTAGTAGCGCTGGGCCACCGTCAGCTCGTTCTCCCAGCCGCCCAGTGCCATCAGCACGCCCGGGTCGGCGCCGTAGACGTCGATGGCCACCCGCGCGAAGCGGTGCCGCAGCGAGTGCCACCGCAGGACCGCCTGGACCCGGGACCGGGTCTGGCGGCGGTAGGTCCGGGTGGTCGGGTTCCACACGTCGCGGCGCTCGCGCCAGTCGCGTAGCGGCCAGCCGGCCGCGCGCATCGCCGGCACCAGCAGGTCGGCCTCGAAGGAGGTGTGCCACCACAGGCCGCCGCGTGGGGCCGGGAACAGCAGGGCCTGGGGGTTGTTGCCCGTGGCCTGTTCCCGGCGTGCCGCGGTCGCCCGGGTGGCGAGCGCGGTGCGCAGGTCGAACCCGGTGAAGGAGGTGGCCGGACCGGGGCGAGGCGGGTCTTGTCGCCCTTGGGGCGGCACCGGCGCCCGCCGGGTGCCCCGGCGGGGGCGCCGGGGTCGATCGCCCAGTCGATGTGGAAGTGGGCCCCGGTCGCGTCACCACACCCGTCAAGGTGCACGTCGGTGGCGGTGAGCTGGAACTGCTCGCCCCATCGGGGCCCGCAGCTCGCCGCGAGCTCCGGGGCCAGCTCCCCCCAGCCGCCGACCCGGGCCTCGAGCGCGCGGGCCAGGGCGCGTACCTGTTCGGCCGAAGGGGCGTCCTCGTCCCGGACGTAGCTCTCGGACTCCCCTACCCGTCGGGTGCTGGAGCGGCGGGCGGGTGCGGCGGTGCCGCAGAGCCCGGGCGCCGGCATCACCACCCGTGGCGGCAGCAGCTCGGCCTGCAGCGCGGTGAAGTAGCCGGGGGAGTGGCGATACCCCCACAGCAGGAACGCGCGCAGCGCGGTGGTGTTGATCCGCACCATCTGCGGGGTCCCGGCCTGGGCGCGCATCGCGTCCAGCATCTCCCGGTCGACCTCGACCACGATCCGGTCTTCGAATCCGCGTAGCGCACGGCCCAGGTTGTCCTCGATCTGCAGGCGGGTGGAGCGCTGCCAGGCACGCCCGGTGTAGGGGCTGGTGCCCTCGGCCAGGTATCGCGCGAAGGCCTCGTCGAGCGGGGTCAACGAGGCGGCGTCGGCGGTCGCCCTGACCAGGGCGCGGTCGATCTCCGCGGCCTTGGCCAGCGCTGCGTCCAGCCCCCGGCCGCCGGTGGTGTCCGCGCGGCCACCCTCCGGGGCGGGCCACCGGAGCCGGTAGTAGCCGCCCGGGCGCGGGGGCGCGAAGACCGCAACCGAACCGACCACCTCGACCGGGCGGGCCCGGCGGCTGCTGCGGCGCCCCATCAGCACCACCGGCCAGCGGCGGCGAGGGGCCGGTCCGTGTCGCGCTGGCCCGGGCACCACGAAGCCCCCGCCGTGGTTTCGGGGAAATCTGGGGGGAATCCCGGGGGAAACCAGGCGAGGGCGTCGCGTTTGTGCAGGTCAGGGGCGGTATAGCCCCGATGGTTTAGATGTCGTAGTACAGCTCGAACTCGTGCGGGTGCGGCCGCTGCTGGATCGGCTCGATCTCGTTCTCCCGCTTGTACTGGATCCACGTCTCGATCAGGTCCGGCGTGAAGACGTTGCCGGCCGTCAGGAAGTCGTGGTCGGCCTCCAGGGAGTCCAGGACGTTGTCCAGCCGGGTGGGGACCTGCTCGATGTCGGCCATCTCCGCCGGCGGGAGCTCGTAGATGTCCTTGTCGATGGGGTCGGCCGGCTCGATCTTGTTCTTGATGCCGTCCAGGCCGGCCAGCAGCAGCGCCGAGAACGCGAGGTAGGGGTTCGCTGACGGGTCGGGGCACCGGAACTCGATCCGCTTGGCCTTGGGGTTCGAGCCCGTGATCGGGATCCGGACGCAGGCGGACCGGTTGCGCTGGGAGTAGACCAGCGAGATCGGGGCCTCGAAGCCCTTCACCAGCCGGTGGTAGGAGTTCACCGTCGGGTTGGTGAACGCCAGCAGCGACGGCGCGTGCTTGAGCACGCCACCGATGTAGTGCCGCGCGGGGTC
>CAZRKV010000243.1:0-4357 GCA_964600305.1 uncultured Nocardioides sp.
CTCGGACCCCTCGGTCAAGGGCATGTGGATCGTGCCGACCTACGCCAACCCCACCGGCGCGGTCACCTCCACCGAGGTCGCCCGCCGCCTGGCGACGATGGAGACCGCGGCCCCGGACTTCACCATCTTCTGGGACAACGCCTACGCCCTGCACCACCTGACGGAGGAGGAGACTCCCAGCGCCGACATCGTCGGGCTCTGCGCCGAGGCCGGGAACCCCCACCGCCCGATCCTGTTCGCCTCCACCTCCAAGATCACCTACGCCGGGGCCGGCGTCGGCTTCCTCGCCGGTTCCCCCGAGACCGTGGCGTGGTACACCACCCACCTCGGGAAGGGCGCCATCGGACCGGACAAGGTCAACCAGCTGCGGCACGCCCAGTTCTTCGGCTCCGCCCAGGGCGTCCGCGACCACATGGCCCGCCACCGCGAGCTGCTGGCCCCGAAGTTCGAGGCGGTCGACCGGGTGCTCACCGAGCGGCTCGGCGGGCTGGGCGTCGCCACCTGGACCCGGCCCCGGGGCGGCTACTTCGTCAACCTCGACGTGCTCGACGGCACCGCGACGCGGGTCGTGGAGCTGGCCGGCCGGGCGGGCGTCGCGCTCACGCCGGCCGGGGCGTCGTACCCGGGCGGCCAGGACCCCCGTGACCGCAACATCCGGCTCGCCCCCACCTTCCCGGAGCTGCCGGAGGTGCGCGAGGCGATGGAAGCGGTCGCGACCTGCGTGCTGCTCGCCTCGGCGGAGCACGTGCACGGCTGAGCGGCCCGGAGCACGCCACGTGAGGGACCTGCGGGCGCTGCCGAAGGCGCACCTCCACCTGCACTTCACCGGCTCGATGCGGCACGAGACGCTGCTCGAGCTGGCCGAGCGGGACGGCATCCACCTCCCCGACGCCCTCGTGAGCGGCTGGCCGCCCCAGCTCTCGGCGGCGGACGAGAAGGGATGGTTCCGCTTCCAGCGCCTCTACGACGTCGCGCGCTCGGTGCTGCGCACCCACGACGACGTACGACGGTTGGTGCTCGAGGCGGCCGAGGACGACGCCCGCGACGGTTGCGGCTGGCTGGAGCTCCAGGTCGACCCGAGCGGGTACGCCGCCACGTTCGGGGGGATCACCGCCTTCACCGACCTGGTGCTCGAGGCGGCGCGGGACGCCACCGAGCGCACCGGGGTCGGCATCGGCATCGTGATCGC
This sequence comes from uncultured Nocardioides sp., assembly GCA_964600305.1. Classification (GTDB taxonomy): domain Bacteria; phylum Actinomycetota; class Actinomycetes; order Propionibacteriales; family Nocardioidaceae; genus Nocardioides. The sequence continues at coordinate 1,190 of CAZRKV010000243.1, forward strand.
GGCCAACCGCACCCGCCACCCCCTCGACGCGCGGATCCTGGCCCGGCTGGCGCGCCAGTACGTCGGCCACGGCGTGATCGGCTTCGGACTCTCCAACGACGAGCGCCGGGGGGTCACCGAGGACTTCGCCCGCGCCTTCGAGATCGCCGAGCGTGCCGGGCTGATGCTGGTGCCCCACGGCGGCGAGCTCCGGGGTCCCGACCACGTGCGCACCTGCCTGGACCGGCTGCACCCCGACCGGCTCGGCCACGGCGTGCGCGCCGCGGAGGACCCCGCGCTGCTGGAGCGGATCGTGCAGTCCGGGGTGGCCCTGGAGGTGTGCCCGGTCTCCAACGTGTCCCTCGGCGTGCACACCGACCTCACCTCGGTCCCGCTCCCCACGCTGCTCGAGGCCGGGGCCACCGTCGCACTGGGTGCGGACGACCCGCTGCTCTTCGGGTCCCGCCTGGCCGGCCAGTACGCCACCATGCGGGCCGCCCACGACCTCGACGACGAGACCCTCGCCGAGCTGGCCCGGATGTCGGTGCACGCCAGTCGGGCCCCGTCGGAGGTGCGGCGGCGCCTCCTGGACGGGATCGACGCCTGGTCGGCCGCTCCCGGATCGACCGAGGGGCCCCGCCCTGAGACGATGACGCCATGAGCCCCGACGACCAGGAGCAGCCCGGCACCCCGGACGAGCCGTACGCCGCCCCAGACCCCTACGGCACGGAGCCGACCGGCGATCCGTACGGCACGGGCCCGGTCGGCGGCCAGCAGCCGCCCCACGGTGACCCCTACGGCCAGCAGCCGCCGCCGTACGGCCCGCAGCCCGGGGCCGGGTACCCGCCGCACGGCCCGCCACAGGGGGCGCCGTACGGACCCCAGCAGGGCGCGCCGTACGGACAGCCCGGCTACGGCTACGCGCCGCCGGCGTACCCGGGAGCGAGCACGTCGATGGTGCTGGGCCTGGTCGCCCTGATCGGGTCGCTGTTCACCTGCGGGCTGACCCTGGTGGCCGGTCCGTTCGCGTGGTGGCACGGCACCAAGACGCTCCGGGAGATCGACGCGACCCAGGGCCGGTACGGCGGGCGCGACCAAGCCCGGGCCGGCCAGGTGATGGGCATCGTCTCGACGGTGCTGCTCGTCCTCGCCGTGCTCGCCCTCGCCGTCTTCCTCGTCTTCCTGGTCATCGGGCTCGCCCAGGCCGGGTCCACCGGCACCGCCGGCGTCGGCTGAGCCGGCTACAGCGCGCAGCCCACGAGGGTGGGCTCGTTGACCAGGCGGACCCCGAACCGCTCCTGCACGCCGTCGCGCACCTCGCGGGCGAGGTCCAGCAGGTCGGTGGTGGTGGCGCCGCCCCGGTTGGTCAGGGCCAGGGTGTGCCGGGTCGACAGCGACACCCGGCCCGCGCCGCGGTCCAGGCCGTGGCCGGGCTGGAACCCGGCCTGCTGGATCAGCCATGCCGCCGAGGTCTTCACCCGGCCGTCCGGCTGCTCGAACCGGGGCGCCCCGGCCGGCAGCCGGTCGGCGGTGGCCGGGTCGAGGACGGGGGTGGTGAAGTAGGACCCCGCACTCCAGGTGTCGTGGTCCTCCGTGTCGAGGACCATCCCCTTGCCCGACCGCAGGTCGAGCACCGCACGGCGTACGTCGGCCAGCGGGGCCCGCTGCCCCACCTCGACGCCGAGCCGCCGGGCCAGCTCGCCGTAGGCGACCGGGGCACCCAGGTCGCCCTCCCGCAGCAGGAAGGTGACCTCGAGGACGACGTAGCGGTCCGGCTCGGCCTTGAACCGGCTGCTGCGGTAGCCGAAGCCGCAGTCGGCGGCGGCGAAGGTGCGCTGGGTGCGGGCCTGCCGGTCCCAGGTGCGGACGGAGGCGATGGTCTGGGAGACCTCCTGGCCGTAGGCGCCGACGTTCTGCACCGGGGTCGCCCCGACGGACCCCGGGATGCCGGACAGCGCCTCGACCCCGACCCACCCCGAGGCCACCGCGCGCGCGACGAACGCGTCCCAGTCCTCGCCGGCGGCGACCCGGACGGTGACGCCGCCACAGCCCGCCAGCTCGTCGCAGCCCTCGGTGTCGGCCACGACGCCGCGGGTCGCGACGTGCACCACGGTGCCGTCGAAACCCTCGTCGGCGACGACCAGGTTGCTGCCACCCGAGACCAGCAGGACGGGGCGGCCGGCCCGGTCCGCGGCGTCCACGGCCCCCACCAGCTCCGCCTCGGTGGCGACCCGGACGTACTCGCGCGCCGGGCCGCCCAGCCGCAGCGTGGTCAGCTCGGAGAGCCGGACCGTCGAGGCGGCGGTGGGCGTGGTGGTGGGGGTGGCCGGCTCAGGCACGGACGACCGCCCGCGGGTTGCCCAGCACCTTCTGGCCCCCGCAGGTGGCCTGCACGGCGATCGTCGCCAGGCCCGCGGACACCCCGCGCACGGTGCCGGCCAGCTCGACCTCGACGCCCTCGTCGTCGTCGGGCACCACGACGGGCTGGGTGAACTTGCCGCCCAGCTCGACGACCTCGGCTCCCCCGGTCCACTCCGCCACGGCGCGGGCCACCAGGGCCAGGGTGTACATGCCGTGGGCGATCACGCCGGGCAGCCCCACCGACCGGGCCACCTCCTCGTCCTGGTGGATCGGGTTGTGGTCGCCGCTGGCCTCGGCGTAGCGGACCAGGTCGGCGCGGGTGATGCGGTAGCGGACGGGACCGAGCCCCTGGCCCTCGGCGAGGTCGCTCACGACGCCCCCTCCCCGCGGTGGACCAGGGTGGCGGTGGTGGTGCAGACCAGGGCCCCGGACTCGTCGGTGACCCGACTGGTGGTGCCGATCAGGTCGTTGCCCCCGATCTGGCGCAGCGAGGAGACCGCCAGGGAGGCGGTGAGCACGTCCCCGGGCACCACCGGACGCTCGTAGGTGAACTTCTGGTCGCCGTGCACGATGCGGTGCAGGTCGACCCCGACCTCGTCGAGGAAGGCATTCATCGCCTCGAAGGCGAGCACGATGGGGAAGGTGGCCGGGGCGGGCCCGCCGTCGTACGGCGTCCCGGTGGCCGCCGCGAACTCGCGCACCCGTTGTTCGGAGACCGGGTGGGGCCACGTGGACGGGAACTCGCGGCCGACCAGGTCGGCGTCGATCGACATGCTCGGAGCCTAACGCGCCGAGGGCGGCCCCCCCGTGCGGGGAGCCGCCCTCGGC
>CAZRKV010000244.1:0-4355 GCA_964600305.1 uncultured Nocardioides sp.
GACCCGCCCGCTGCAGGAATAGCGGGGCCCGACCCGGGGTTGGTCGTCCCGTGCCCCGCTCCACGCCCACCCGTGCCACCGGGCCCGCCACCCCCGCCGCGCCCGGACGGCTGCGGCTCGCCGCCGCGGTCCTCGCCCTGGCCACCGGGGGGTTCGCGATCGGCACCACGGAGTTCGTGACCATGGGGCTGCTGCCCCAGATCGCCACCGGCGTGGACGTCTCCATCCCGACCGCCGGCCAGGTGATCTCGGCGTACGCCGTCGGGGTCGTCGTGGGTGCCCCGCTGCTGGCCCTCCTCGGTGCCGGGCTGCCCCGGCGGGGCCTGCTGCTGGCGCTGATGGTCGCCTTCGCCCTGGGGAACGCCGCCACGGCCCTCGCCGCGAGCCACGGCTTCCTCGTGGCGGCCAGGTTCGTGTCCGGGCTGCCGCACGGGGCCTACTTCGGGGTCGCGTCGCTGGTGGCCGCCGGTCTGGCGCGTCCGGGGCGGCGCGGCCGAGCCGTCGCGATGGTGATGCTGGGGCTCTCGGTGGCCAACGTCGTGGGCGTCCCGGCCGCGACCTGGCTCGGCCAGCAGCTGGGCTGGCGGTCGGCGTACTGGGCGGTGACGGTGCTGGCAGGCCTCACCCTGGCCCTCGTGCTCGCGTTCGTGCCGTGGTCGCCCGGGGACCCGCACGCCAGCGGGCGTCGCGAGCTGGGGGCGCTGGGCCGGCCCCAGGTGCTGCTGACGATGCTCGCGGGAGCCGTCGGGTTCGGCGGGATGTTCGCCGTCTACGCCTACATCGCCCCCACGGTCACCGACGTCGCCGGGCTCTCGCAGGGAGCGGTCCCGGTGTTCCTGCTGGCGTTCGGGCTGGGCATGGTCGCCGGCACCTGGCAGGCCGGGGAGCTCGCCGATGTCTCCGTGTTCGGCTCGCTCCTCGGCGGGGCGGCCGGCCTGGGTGCCGTGCTGCTGCTCTTCGCGTGGGTCTCCCCCCACGGCTGGTGGGGGTTGCCGGTGGTCTTCGCCGTCACCGCCCTCGGGTCGGTGCTGGTGGTGAACCTCCAGCTCCGGCTGATGGAGGCCGCCGGGGAGGCCCAGGCCCTCGGGGCCGCCATGAACCACGCCTCGCTCAACGTCGCGAACGCCCTCGGCGCCTGGCTGGGGGGCCTGGTGATCGCGGCCGGGTTCGGGTACCGCTCCACCGCGATCCTGGGGGCCGGCCTGTCGCTGCTGGGGCTGGTCGTCCTGCTGGCCTCCTACGGGTTGCACCGGCGCGGGGTCACCTGACCCGGTCGGGGGCGCCGGGAGCGGAATGGAAGAATCCGGTCCATGCCTGCCCCCACCGCCCGCCCCCGTGTGCTGTCGGGGATCCAGCCGACGTCCGACTCCTTCCACTTCGGGAACTACCTGGGTGCGCTGCGGCAGTGGGTGGCGCTGCAGGAGGACTTCGAGCCCTTCTTCTTCATCGCCGACCAGCACGCGATCACGATGGACTACGACCCGAAGGCGTTGCGGGAGCGGACCCTGCGCTCGGCGGCCCAGCTGCTCGCGGCCGGGGTGGACCCGGAGCGGTCGGCCATCTTCGTCCAGAGCCAGGTGCCGGCCCACGCCCAGCTGGCGTGGGTGCTCAACTGCCTCACCGGGTTCGGCGAGGCCCGCCGGATGACCCAGTTCAAGGACAAGTCGGCCAAGGGCGGGGAGGGCGCGGCCAGCGTGGGCCTGTTCACCTACCCGGTGCTGATGGCCGCGGACATCCTGCTCTACCGCCCCGCCTACGTCCCCGTGGGCGAGGACCAGCGCCAGCACCTCGAGCTCACCCGCAACCTCGCGCAGCGCTTCAACACCCGCTACAAGAAGACCTTCCGCGTCCCCGACCCCTACATCCTCGCGGAGACCGCCCGGATCGCGGACCTGCAGGAGCCGACCCGCAAGATGTCGAAGTCGGCCTCCGCCCCGGGCGGGATCATCGAGATGCTCGACGAGCCGAGGGTGAGCGCGAAGAAGATCCGCTCGGCCGTCACCGACTCCGGCTCGGAGATCCGGTACGACGAGGAGGAGAAGCCGGGCGTCTCGAACCTGCTCAGGATCTACTCGGCGATGACCGGGCGCGCCGTTGACGACCTGGTGGCGGCGTACGACGGCCAGGGGTACGGCGCGCTGAAGAAGGACCTCGCCGACGTGGTGGTCGAGTTCGTCACCCCCTTCCGCGAGCGGACCCTGGGGTTGATGGAGGACCGGGAGCGCCTCGACGCGGTGCTGGCCGACGGCGCTGCCCGGGCGACGGCCATCGCCGAGCGGACCCTGGCCGACGTCTACGACCAGGTCGGCTTCGTGAGGCCGACGGCGAAGTAGGGTCCCCGCCCATGACCACGATCGGCGTCGCGATCGCGATCCCCGAGCCCTGGGGGAGCCGCCTCCGGCGGTTCCGACTGTCCACCGGGGACACCGGTGCCCTCGGCATCCCGACCCACATCACCCTGGTGCCCCCGGTCGAGGTCGACGACGTCGACGTGCCCCTCGTGGACGACCACCTCGCGGAGGTGGCGGGAGCGACCCCGAGCTTCGAGGTGCACCTGCGGGGCACCGGGACCTTCCGCCCCATCTCGCCGGTGGTCTTCGTGGCCCTCGCCGAGGGGATCTCCGCGTGCGAACAGCTGGCGGCGGCCGTACGCACCGGGCCGATGGCGGTCGAGCTGCGCTTCCCGTACCACCCCCACGTCACCGTGGCCCAGGAGGTCGCCGACGAGCAGCTGGACCGGGCCTTCGAGGAGCTGGCCGGCTTCGAGTGCCGGTTCCGGGTCACCCACTTCCACCTCTACATCCACGACGTGGCGTCGGGGTGGGCGCCCACCAACCGCTACCGACTGCTGACGGGGGACCAGGGATGAGCATCAAGGACGACACCGAGGAGCGCGTGGGGCGGGTCCGGCGCCGGTGGCCGCTGCTGGACCACCTGGTCCGGATGGTGCAGCACTACCTCGGGGTCAACGGCAACCTGCAGGCGGGCGCGGTCACCTACTTCGCGTTCCTGTCCTTCTTCCCGGTCCTCGCGCTGGCCTTCGCCGTCGTGGGGTGGGTGGCGCGCTTCTACCCCGGCAGCGAGGACGTGCTGATCAAGGCCATCGACGAGGTGCTCCCCGGCATGGTGGGGGACGAGGAGGGCCAGATCAGCCTGGGGACCATCGAGTCGGCCGCCCCGGGGATCTTCAGCATCGGTATCCTCGCGATCCTCTACTCCGGCCTCGGGTGGCTGTCGTCGATGCGCAAGGCCCTGCTCGTGGTCTTCGAGCTGCCCGACGACGCGGCGCCGAACTTCGTCATCGGCAAGCTCCGCGACCTGCTCACCCTGACGCTGATCGGGCTGACGCTGCTGATCAGCGTCGCCCTCGCGGGCTTCGTGCGCGGGTTCTCCGAGCAGATCCTCGAGCTGCTGGGCCTGGCCTCGACGCTCTCCCCGCTCGTCGCGGCGATCTCGATCGTGGTCGGGCTCGCGGCGAACATGCTGCTGTTCTACGCGCTCTTCCGGCTGCTGGCGCGACCGCCGACGCCCCCGCGGTCCCTGTGGGCCGGCGCGCTGCTCGGTGCGCTCGGGTTCGAGCTGCTCAAGCTGCTCTCGACCTACCTGATGGCCTCGACGAAGTCCCAGCCGGCCTTCCAGGCGTTCGGGATCGCGCTGATCCTGGTGGTCTGGATGAACTACTTCTCGCGGGTGGTCTTCTTCGCCGCCTCGTGGGCCCACACCTCGCCACGGACGCGGGAGATCCGGGAGGCCGAGGAGCGTCACCGGGCGATGATGACCGAGCTGACCCGGGTGGACCTGCACGAGGCGGAGGAGCCGCGGGCCGGCCGCGGCCGGCGTACCGGGTTGCGGGCCTTCGGCGCCGGCGCGGCCGCCGCCGGCGTGGCCGCCCTCGCACTGCGCCGCCGGGGTGAGGAGTGAGGTTCCGGCGTCGGCACGCGGTGCTCCTGCTGGCGGTGGCCGCCTGGACCGTGCTCAGCTTCGGCAACTTCGCCGTCAACCTGGGACAGGCCTGGGCCGCGGGGGAGGAGCGCGCGACCGGCTACTGGGTCGCCCACACCGTGCTGATCGTGGTCAACCTCGTGGTCGCCGCCCTGCTCGGCGGCCTGGGCTGGAAGGCCTGGCGCGCCACCCGCTGAGCAGGCGGCTCAGTAGCCGTGCCGCATGGCCGTGCGCAGGTCCTTGTTCAGCTGGGAGATCACGTCGAGCGGGATCTCCTTCGGGCACGCCGCCGAGCACTCGCCGATGTTGGTGCAGCCACCGAAGCCCTCGTGGTCGTGCTGACCGGTCATGCCGATGACCCGGGTGTCCCGCTCGGCCTGGCCCTGCGGCAGCTCCCCGAGGTGGGTGATCTT
>CAZRKV010000245.1:0-4349 GCA_964600305.1 uncultured Nocardioides sp.
GTCGCGCAGGGCGGGCTCGGCCTCCGGGTCGGCGACGGTGCGGCGCAGCTCGGCGACCAGGCCGGGCAACGACAGCGGGCGGGTCGGGCGCCCGGTCGTGTGCGGCACCTGCGCCAGGTCCTGGTCGGGCCGGAGCTCGGCCAGGAAGCGGGAGGGCTGCTCGCCGTCGTCCTCCGGGGAGCGGACGGCGGTGACCACGAGCCGCTCCCGGGCGCGGGTGCAGGCGACGTAGAACAGTCGCCGCTCCTCGGCCAGGGCCTCACGGACGCTGAGCGGGGGCTGCAGCTCGGGTACGCCGGCCCGCCCCCCGATGCGGTCGGGCCGCAACAGCGACCCGCGCCGGCGCAGGTCGGGCCACCCCTCCTCCTGGACGTGGGCGACGACGACGAGCCGCCACTGCAGGCCCTTGGACCGGTGGGCGGTGAGCAGGCGCACCGCGTCGCCCCGCACCCCTCGCTCGGCCAGGGTGTCCGCGGGGATCTGCTGGCCCTCGAGTCCGTCGAGGAAGTTGCGGACCGACGTGTGGCCGCGCTGTTCCTCGACCCGGGCGGCGTTGTCGAAGAGGGCGACGACCGCATCCAGGTCACGGTGGGCCAGCCGGGCCGCGGTGCCGCCGGACTCGGCCGAGGCGCGGAGGCGGTGCGGCCAGTCGGTGCCGTCCCAGAGCTCCCAGAGCACCTCCTCCGCGCTGGCCCGCTCCGCCAGGCGCCGGTGCGCGGCCCGGAGCAGGCGCGCCAGCCGCCGCACCCGCTCGGCCCCGGGGGCCCGGATGCCGGCCAGGACCTCGGGGTCGACCACCGCCTCCCGCACCAGCTCCTCCGAGGACCGGGGGGACCGCTCCTCCCGCGCGGCGTGGTCGAGCTCGCGGGAGCGCAGGGCCCGGGAGAGGGCACGGACCTCGGCCGCGTCGAGCCCCCCGAGCGGGGAGAGCAACAGCGACGTCGCCCGGCCGGGGTCGACGTACCCGACCGCGGCGGGGTCGTCCTCCTCGAGGCCGAGCACGGCGGCGAGCGCGTCGAGGAGCGGGCGCACGGCCGGCTCCCGGACCAGGGGCGTGTCGTCGGCGGCGACCTCGACCGGGACGCCGGCGGCGGTGAGCGACCGGCGCAGCCCGGGGATGGTCGCCCGCCCGGAGCGCACGAGCACCGCCATCTCCGACCACGGCACGCCGTCCTCGAGGTGGGCGCGCCGCAGCAGGTCGGCGAGGTGCTCGGCCTCGGCCCGCTCGGTGTCGAAGGTGTGGACCTCCACCCGGCCCTCGCCGTGCGGGCCGTCGGCCCTGGCCACGGGGTCGAGGAAGGCCTCGCGCGCACCGGCGTCGATGGTGCCGGTCAGGCCCAGGCGGGCGGCGACGCGGCCCGACGCGCGCAGGAGCCGCGGACCGAACCGGCGGGTGTGGCGCAGCGCCACCACCGGCGCCGGGTCCCCGCCGCGGCGCGGGAACTCGGTGGGGAACTGGAGGATCCCCCGGACGTCGGCACCGCGGAAGCCGTAGATCGACTGGTGGGGGTCCCCGACCACGGTGAGGTCGCCGCCGTCGCCGGCGATCGCCTGCAGCAGCGCCACCTGGCCCGGGTCGGTGTCCTGGTACTCGTCGACGAAGACCTCGCTGAACCGGCGCCGCAGCTGGTCGCGGTGCGCCTCGGCCTCGATCACCGCGCGCCGGATCAGGTCGCTGTAGTCGATGGCGCCCTGGCTGTCGAGGATGTCGAGGTACTGCTCCCAGAACACGCCGGCCGCGGCGTACTCGGGGACTGCCTCCTGGACCCCCAGCCGGTGCAGCCCCTCGGGGGAGAGACCCTTCTCGCGGGCCCGGGCGAGCACCTGGCCGACCTCGCGGGCGAAGCCCCGGGTGCCCAGCGCCTGCCGCATCGACTCCGGCCAGCGCACCGCCTCGGGGTGGTCGGTGAGCAGCTCGGCCAGCACGACGTCCTGCTCCGGGGCCGAGAGCAGGTGCAGTGGGGCCTGGTAGAGGTCGTCGGGCGCGTACTGCCGCACCAGGCCGTAGGCGAAGGAGTGGAACGTGGAGCTGATCGCGGTCGCGACCGTGCCACCGAGCCGGGCGGTCACCTGGTCGCGGAGCTGCTCGGCGGCCTTGCGCGAGAAGGTCAGCGCCAGCACCTGCTCCGGCGGCACGCCCCGGCGCTCGACCCGGTCCACGATCGCCTCGACCAGCGTCGTGGTCTTGCCGGTGCCCGGGCCGGCGAGGACCAGCAGTGGCCCGCCGTCGTGCTCGACGACGGACCGCTGCCACCTGTCGAGCTCGGGGACGGGCACGGCCGCACCACCCGGAGGGCGGACGCGGTAGCGGACGGCGCCGGCCTGGGACGTGGTGGGACGTCGGGACATGGCGCCACCTTGGCAGACCGCGCCGACAGTCCCGGTCAAGCCTCGGGGTCCCAGAACGCCGCCGCGAGGTCGAGCCGGCCCGAGGACCGCACCGGGGTGCCCTCGGCACGGTAGTGCGCGAGGGCGGTGCCGTCGTGGCAGTGGGGAGGTGAGCCGTCGGCGTGCACGACCCGCCACCACGGGACCCCGCCCCCGTGCCGCGCCATGACCGCCCCGACGGTGCGGGGCCCACCGGCGCCGAGCCGCCCGCGGACCACGTCGGAGATGGCGCCGTACGTCGTCACCCGGCCCGGCGGGACACGCTCGACGCAGCGCAGCACCAGCTCGACGTACAGCTCGCGGTCCACGACCCCCAACCTAGGGGCCGCGGACCGCGAGCCGCAGGAGGTGCATCCCCGCAGGGGGCCGGCTCGGAGGGCCGGCTCGAAGGACCAGCTCAGAGGATCGGGGCGAACTCCTCGGTGCCCTCCACCAACCGCAGGCCGGCGATCCCGGAGTGCTGCTGGGCGTACTCCAGCTCGTGGGCCAGGTCGCCCACGCCGTTGGAGGCGGGCAGCGGCGCGAGTGCGAGGGTGGACAGGGTGCCCAGGGCCTTGCCGTCGGCGTCGAGGAAGGCCGAGCCGGAGTCACCCGGGACGCCCGGGGTGAGCGTGTACACCGAGTGGGTCCAGCCGCCCCCGCTGGTGCCGAGGCTGGCGCCCTGCTTGGGCGAGAGCGCCGTCAGGCCGGCGCGCAGGCTCGAGTTGCCGTAGGAGTGGACCGTCTCGCCGGCCTGGGTCCCGTCGGTGTCCAGACCGGTCGGGCCGCCCCAGAACGGGATGGAGGGGTTGACCTTGTCCAGGTCGGCCGGGTCGACCTCCACGAGGGCGAAGTCGTTGTAGGCGCAGGTGTCGGCGTCGGACTCACCGTTGCGCTCCATCGCCAGCCAGGAGCTGTAGACCAGCTCGCCGCCGCCGACCCGCGTCCCCGAGGAGAGCAGGGAGCCGCCCTCGGTGAACTCGACCCGGGTGCCCAGCGGCAGGCTCCCCGCGGTGCAACCGTCGGTGTCGGTCGCCTCGCCCAGACCGGCGCAGTGGGCGGCGTACCCGACGTAGGTGGAGCCCGCGTCGTCGGTGAAGACGAAGTTGCCCGTGCACTGCCCGCCCTCGGTGTACATCTGCACACCGGGCGTGATCGTGGCGGAGTCCGCCGGGGCCCAGTCGGCGTGCCCGTCGGCGGCCTGCGCCGGACCGGCGGTGGCGGCGACCAGGGCGGTGCCGAGGGTGAGGCTTCCGAGGGCGGCAGCGGCTACCCTGAGGTGTGGGGAGAACATGACGGGACCCTTCCGAGATCAGCTGTGCACGGCGAACGGTGCAACGAGCCGACCCCGGAAGGGTCACGCCCCGGTGGTGATCAGTACGAGGGCTGGCTCGGGTCGATCTGGTCGACCCAGGCGGAGACGCCTCCACCGACGTGCACGGCGTCGGAGTAGCCGGCCCCCTGCGCGATCGCGAGCGCCTCGGCCGAGCGCACCCCGGTCTTGCAGTGCAGCACGACCTGCTTGTCGCCCCCGGTCAGGTCGGCCAGCTTCTCCAGCGCCTCCCCGTTGAGGAACTCCCCCTTGGGGATCAGGACGGCGCCGGGGATCCGGTTGATCTCGTACTCGCCCTGCTCGCGGACGTCGACCAGGACGAAGTCGCGGTCGCCCGCCTCGCGCTCCTCGAGCATGGTCTCGAGCTGGCCGACCGAGATCGTCGCCCCGGCCGCGGCCTGGGCCGCCTCGTCGGAGACGGCGCCGCAGAAGGCGTCGTAGTCGATCAGGGAGGTGACCGTCGGGTTCTCCCCGCACAGCGCGCAGCTCGGGTCCTTGCGGACCTTGAGCTTGCGGTACTCCATCTCCAGGGCGTCGTAGATCATCAGTTGCCCGACCAGCGGGTCGCCGATCCCGGTGAGCAGCTTGATCGCCTCGTTGACCTGGATGGACCCCACCGACGCGCACAGCACGCCGAGCACACCGCCCT
>CAZRKV010000246.1:0-4268 GCA_964600305.1 uncultured Nocardioides sp.
AGAAGGGGATGAAGGACGCGCTCGCCCCGCAGGGCCTCTTCGAGGACCTCGGGCTGAAGTACGTCGGCCCCGTCGACGGGCACGACCGCTCGGCCATGGAGCAGGCGCTCGCCCAGGCCAAGCGCTTCGACGGGCCGGTGATCGTGCACGCCCTGACCCGCAAGGGCTTCGGGTACGACCCGGCCGAGGCGCACGAGGCCGACCAGTTCCACTCGCCGGGAGCCTTCGACATCGAGAGCGGCGAGGAGAAGCCCAAAAGCCGGATCTGGACCGACGTCTTCTCCGACGAGATCGTCCACCTCGGCGAGCAGCGCCCCGACCTCGTGGCGATCACCGCGGCCATGGTGCACCCGGTGGGGCTGGACCGGTTCGCCGCCCGGTTCCCCGAGCGCACCTTCGACGTGGGGATCGCCGAGCAGCACGCCACCACGTCCGCGGCCGGCCTGGCCATGGGCGGGCTGCACCCGGTGGTGGCGGTCTACGCGACGTTCCTGAACCGTGCTTTCGACCAGGTCCTGATGGACGTGGCCCTGCACCGCTGCGGTGTCACCTTCGTGCTCGACCGGTCCGGGGTGACCGGGGACGACGGAGCCAGCCACAACGGCATGTGGGACATGTCCGTGTTGCAGGTGGTCCCCGGGCTGCGGATCGCCGCGCCCCGGGACGGCACCCGGTTGCGCGAGCTGCTGGGTGAGGCCGTCCGGGTCGACGACGCGCCGACCGTGGTCCGCTTCCCCAAGGGTCCGCCGCCGGAGGACATCGAGCCGGTCGGTCGCGTCGGCGAGGGCGAGGACGCTCCCGACGTGCTCGTGCGGCAGGGCCCGCGGGACGTGCTCCTGGTCGCCGTGGGGGCGATGGGCGCCACGGCACTCGAGGTCGCGGGACGGCTGGAGGACCAGGGCATCGGCGTCACCGTGGTCGACCCGCGGTGGGTGAAGCCGATCCACCCCGGGATCGTCGAGCTGGCCCGCGAGCACCGGCTCGTGGTGAGCGTGGAGGACAACGGCCGCCAGGGCGGGTGCGGGGCCGCCCTGCTGCAGGAGCTCAACGACGCCGGGGTCACGACGCCGTTCCGGCTGCACGGGATCCCCCAGCAGTTCCTCGACCACGCCAAGCGGGCGGCGATCCTGGAGCGGATCGGGCTGGACGGGCAGACGCTCGCCCGGGGGATCGTCGAGGACATGACGGCCCTCGGCGAGGGACGGACACTCGTCGATGTCGAGCAACCGGGCTGACCGAGGGCGGGGTGGACTCGCAGCACTCCTCGGGGTCCTGGCGCTCCTCCTGAGCGGGTGCGGCGCGTGGTTCGGGGTCGCCGACGAGCCCACGGAGGACGAGCGGGCCGCGGCGCTCCTGGCCGGGGCCGAGCAGCACCTGGAGCAGCGCGGCCGCGCGATCACCGAGGAGCGCCGGCGCCTGTTCGTGCGGGGGCTGAGTCGCGACCGGGACCTCCTCGCCTCGGAGCGACGCCGGTTCGCGAACCTGCGGCGGCTACCGCTGGAGACACTGGAGTACGCGCTGGTTCCGGACTCCTTCCGTGACCTCGGGGGCGAGGCGACGGCGCTGGTGGAGCGCCACCTCCAGCTGCAGGGGTACGACGCGGAGCCGGTGGTCACGGTGAAGCGCTTCAGCTGGGTCACCGACGGGGAGGGCGGTGACGGGCTCCGGCTCACCGGGGTGGAGCCCGTGGCGGGACAGGGGTCGGTGGACCCGTGGGACGCCGGCGCGATCCGGGTCCGCGCCAGCGGGGGCGTGCTGGGGATCTTCGACCCGGGGAGCGTCGGGGCGGCCGGCGACCTGCTGGAGGAGGTCCGGCGCGGGGTCGCGCACGTGGGGGCCGACCTGCCCTACGACTGGGACCGCCGGGTGGTGGTCTACGCCCTGTCCGAGACCGATGTCCTGGCCTCGATCGAGGACCTGCCCGGGGGTGACCCCGAGCGGCTGGACGCCGTGGCGTTCCCCGTGCGGGTGCACCCGGAGTCCGCACAGGTCGCCGACCACCGGTTCCTCCTGCACCCGCGGATGCTCCAGCGCGACCGCGACTCCCGGAGCCGGCTGATCCGCCACGAGCTGGTGCACGTCGCCCTGGCGCACCGGGACGACCGGGTCCCGACCTGGCTGGCGGAGGGGATCGCGGAGTACGTCTCCGTCCGGCCCGTCCCCGCGCAGCAGCGCACCATCTCGCGGGAGGCGCTGGACCTGGCTACCAGCGGGCCGGACGGCATGCCGAGCAACGAGCAGTTCAACGGGCCCCGGTCCGGGGCGAACTACGGGTTGTCCTGGTGGGCGTGCGAGTACATCGCCGACGCCTACGGCGAGCCGATGCTCTGGGACCTCGTCGACGAGTTCGGGCGCAGCGACCGGGACCCCGAGCGGGTCCTGCGGGACGCCCTGGGGGTCGGCACGGAGGAGCTGGCCGGCCACGCCGCCCGCCTGATCGTGGCCACTTTCGGATAGCGGACCACAGCTGACGCAGGCCATCCACGTATCGTGTGGCGCATGGCTTCGGATCTCGTGCACATCGTCGACGAGGTCGACCAGCTCACCCCCGACGACGAACCCTTCCTGCTCACCGCCTTCGACGGCTTCCTCGACGCCGGGAAGGCCGCAGGGCGGGCCGCGGAGCACCTCTACCGCGTGGGCGAGGGGCCGGTGGTGGCGACGCTGGACGTCGACGCCTTCTACGACTACCGCGCCCGCCGGCCACCCATCACCTTCGCGCAGGACCACTACGAGGGCTTCGAGGCCCCCCGACTCGTGGTCCGCCTCCTGCACGACGCCGAGCGGACGCCGTACCTCCTGCTGACCGGGCCCGAGCCGGACAACCGGTGGGAGGCCTTCGCCCGGGCGGTCCGCGAGGTGGTGACCCGGTTCCGGGTGCGCCGGGTCGTGCAGCTGGCCTCGGTGCCGATGGCGGTCCCGCACACCCGCCCCATCGCGATCACGCCGCACGGGAATCGCCCCGAGCTCGTCCACGGCCGCAGCCCGTGGCGCAGCGAGCTGCGGGTGCCCTCGAGCGCGCAGTCGCTGCTGGAGGTGCGGCTGGGGGAGTGGGGGCACGACGCCCAGGGGTTCGTGGCCCACGTGCCGCACTACATCGCCCAGCTGGAGTACCCGAAGGCGTCGGTGTCACTGCTGCAGCACGCGTCCGCGGCCACCGGGCTGGTGCTCGACCTCGACGCGCTGGTCGAGGACGCGCGGAGCACCGAGGAGGACATCGCCGAGCACCTGGCGGAGAACCCGGACGTCAACGAGGTCGTGGCCGGTCTCGAGCAGCAGTACGACGCCTTCCGGCGGGCCGAGGACGAGGGGCACAACCTCCTGGCCGAGGACGAGCCGCTGCCCACCAGTGACGAGATCGGGGAGCAGGTCGAGCAGTTCCTGGCCGGTCTGCGCGGTGACCACCCCGAGGGTCCCGACCACCCCGACGACTGACCAGCACCCGCCAGCGAGGAGACGCCGCATGTCGGCCAGCACCCAGGACCTCGTCGACCTGCTCGACATCGAGGAGCTCGACACCGGCCTCTACCGGGGCCGGCAGCCCACCACCTCGCGACAGCGGGTGTTCGGGGGCCAGGTGGCCGCCCAGGCACTGATCGCCGTGACCCGCTCGGTCGACCCCGCCTACGTCGTGCACTCGCTGCACTCCTACTTCCTGCTCCCCGGTGACGTCGCGGTGCCGATCGTGTACGACGTCGAGCCGCTGCGGGACGGCCGCTCCTTCGCGACGCGTCGGGTCGCGGCCCGCCAGCACGGGCGCCCGATCTTCTACCTGACCGCGAACTTCCAGCGGGCCGAACCGGGCCTGGAGCACCAGGACGCGATGCCCACGGTGCCACCGCCCGAGGAGTGCCCCGCGTTGCCGGCCGTGATGGCCTCGCTGGGGCGCGACGAAGCGATCCGCGAGTGGGACGAGGAGTGGGGCGCCCTCGAGGTCCACTACGTCGGGAACACCCGGCACGGACTGGAGCCCGACCCCGACCACCCGGCCCAGGCCCGGCTGTGGTGCCGGGTCTCCCCGACGTTGCCCGACGACCCGGTCCAGCACGCGGCGGCGTTCACCTACGCCAGTGACTTCTCCCTGGTGAGCGCGGCCCTGGTCCCGCACGACCTGCACGTCTCGAGCCCGGGGATGCAGGTGGCCTCGCTGGACCACACGATCTGGTTCCACCGGCCCTTCCGCGCGGACGAGTGGTGGCTCTACGACCAGGTGTCCCCGGTGGCCACGGGTGGCCGGGGCCTGGCCCTCGCGCGGATCTTCACGCCGG
>CAZRKV010000247.1:0-4246 GCA_964600305.1 uncultured Nocardioides sp.
TAGTTATATCGCTGTGCTAATTAGTCAGATGTCGCAGGTTCAAATCCTGCCCCCGCTACAGAAACGTGGCCCTGACCAGCGGAAACGCGGTCAGGGCCACGTGCTTTCTGCGAGTCAGTCTCGGCTTATCCAACCGAGTTTCAAGCAGGTTTCGTGTTCTCTTTGCGCCCATCGGCGTAGACCGTGGCCATGGGGTGCCTACAAGCAGTAGAAGACCGCTGACAGCGCGGCGGCCCCGCAGCACCGAGGAGAACGGTCGCGGTCGCCATCTACCCAAGCGGGAACTCCAGTCAGGTCATCGCGGAGAAGGTGCGTACGCGGAGGGGTTGCAGCGGCATACGGTGTACTTCTTTGACTCGAAGACACATCCGCTCGGCGAGCCGGGTCTCAGCATCGGTTAGGAGGGAAGCGTGTCAGGCGACTTGACCTTCCGAATGACTGGCTCAGGGCCGGGTAGTCAGGCGCTCGACGCCTACCTTGGCGATGTTGCAGTGAGCCATTTCCGGTTCTTCGTGAGGAGGACTCCAGCCGTATCGAGGTGCTCCAGGTAACCACCGAACTTGACTATCAGAGGCGCGGACACGGAACCGCAGCACTCAGGCATCTCGATTTCCCCAGCGTCACTTGTTGATGAGCCCAGAGGAGCAGAATGGTGATGAGGGCAACGACTGATTGCGAGCGCTAGGCGGCACGGTGTTCGACTGCATCCGTTTGGTTGCTATTGACTGGCGGGTGTCGGCAACGAATGGCTCGTCGACCTGCTCGTCCGCGACCTGACAACCGAGGGGCACGAGGCCTGGCTCGCGCAGCACAGTGCGTGGGTGAGTGGTGCCTGCCTGAGCGTCGCGCTGGTCGGGATGGGCTGGCGCACCCCCAGCGCCGCGACACGATGGGCGTTGACGACCGGCGCCTGTTGGGTGACCACAGCCGCCGTCATGGCCATCTCTTTCGCCGCGCCGTACGCGCGTAGCGGAATGAGTCATGGCTCGGGACTGCGCGAGCTCATCGCAGCCGCCTGGGACGCGTTCGGTCGGGCGCTGATGCCGTTCGACCGAGACCCCCGCTTCATCGTGTGGGGCGTGGCCCTCTCCTTGCTCGTCGTCGCTACCGCGGAGACATGGCGCGTCGTGGCGCCGCGCTCGGTGACGGCCCGCGAGCTGCCCGCCGAGACCCCTCCACTTCGTAGGCCAGCACCGGCGCGGCGGCGAGAAAGGCATCGATGAGCGCCGGGCCCCATCCGGACCGTGCTGCAGGCAGTAGTCACGCGCCTGTTCGACCGTGTCCTCCACCTCGCCGCGCTGGCGCTCGTGGTGCTGACCGGACCCACCCCTGCCCACCCGAGCCCGACGTCGAGCCATCGATTCGTCCGGTCCCCTCCACCACGGGAAGACCTCAGTGGAGCCTAGGTCGGTAGAGGAGCTCCTGGGTGTGCCCGTCGAGCGTTCGGCTCTCGAGCAGCTCCAGGTCGAAGTCGGCCGCATCCCGAAAGATCGGGTCCACCCCGGTCTGACCGGTGATGATGGGGAAGATCGTCACCTGCACACGGTCGACCAGACCGGCGGCCATCAACGCCCGGTTCATCGACAGGCTGCCGTGCGAGCGCAACGGCACTGCGGATTCCTCCTTGAGCCGCGCCACGACGTCGACGGCGTCACCGCTCACGACGGTCGCGTCCGGCCAGTCGAGGTGACCCTCCAGTGTCGAGGACACCACCGTCGCCGGCGTGTTCCGCATCCGGGTGACCCAAGGGTCGCGCACCCCGGACTCCTCGGTGCTGGCGGCGAGCATCTGCACGAACTGCCGGAACGTGGTGGCGCCGAAGACCATCCGCTGGTCGTTGCCGAACAGGGCCAAGCGGTGTTCGAGCAGCTCGGGACCCTGCTTGCCCCAATAGCCGCCCCAGTCGCCCGGAGGGCCGTACGAGCCGTAGCCGTCGAGGCTGGTGAAGACGTCGAAGGTGAAGCTGGCTGTCATGCCATGTCCTCTCGAGTGTGGCTGTAGATGGGGATACGGAGTTCAAGGGCCTTCGAGCGCCAGCATCGCGGTCGCGACCTCACCGGCATCCTTGTCGGGGATGGTGGTCGCGGCCTGTTCGAGAACGAGTAACCAGGCACCAGGGATTTCGCGCGCGAGTGCTTCGCCGTTGCCGATCGGGAAGAATGGGTCGCGGCGACCATGAACCACCAGCGTCGGCATCGCGAGGTCGGCCAGCCGCTCGCGCCAACGGGGCGTGCAGTCCAGCCCGGCGAAAACCATGCCCGACTGGTTGGCCATCTGCACCGCGGGCTGTGCATTCGGTGTGCGGTCCCACGTGCGACCCGCGTTCACCCGCGCAGCGGTGGGGTCGTCGCCGAGGATGTGCGCCCGCTCGGCAGCGAACTCCGTCACCGCGGCGCGGTCGGACCAGTCGGGCATCGGGCGTGAGAACAGCCGGTCCATCGTCGCCGCGTCGTGGTCAGGCAGGTCGTCATCGACGGGGCCGGGAGCGACGGGCCGCGTTCCCACGAGGGTGAGCGCCGAGAACGCGTCCGGATGGTCGAGCGCGGCAACCTGGGCGACCATCCCGCCGACTCCGATGCCCGCCACGTGCACCGGCCGGTGGTCGAGCTCGCGGGCGAGCGCTGCGGCGTCGGCTGCAAGGTCCCTCAGTGTGTACGCAGGAGCCGCGGGATCGACCGTCGTCGACCCGCCGGAGTCGCGCAGGTCATAGCGCACGACGTGGCGGCCACCACGCGCGATCGCCTCACCCAGCGCATCGGGCCAGGCAAGCATGGTCGTGCCGCCGACGAGGAGGACCAGGGGTGCCCGCTCGTCACCGAAGTGCTCGACCCCGAGCTCGACGCCGTTCGCCTCGATCGTCGTCATCACGTCTCCGCCGTCACGGAGACCCCGCGCGACGTACGAGCCGCGCTCCTGCCCGCCGGAGGCCCGGCGATCATGGGACACGTCGAGATGGCCATCGGGGGTCAGTGCCGGGTGGGGCGGTAGACGAGCTCGTGGGTGCGGCCGTCGAGGACGCGGCTCTCCAGCAGCTCGAGGTCGAAGTCCCCGGCGCCCGCGAGGATCGGGCTGGTGCCGGTGCTTCCCGAGATGACCGGAAAGATCGTCACTTGGAGTCGGTCGACCAGGCCGGCGGCCATCAGTGCCCAGTTCAGTGACAGGCTTGCCTGGGAGCGCAGCGGCACGTCCGACTCCTCCTTGAGTCGGGTGACGACCTCCACTGCGTCGCCACTCACGATGGTTGCGTCCGGCCAACCCAGGGTGTCGCGCAACGTGGAGGAGATGACGGTGGCCGGCATGCGCATCGTCCGCACGTTCCACTCGTCGTGGCTGTGCGGGTCCTCGCCCGCGAGCATGATCTCGGCGTTCTCCCGGAAGGTCGTGGCACCGAAGACCATCCGCTGCTCGGTGGCGAACAGAGACGCCCGGTGGGCGAGCAGCTCCGGGCCCTGCTTGCTCCAGTAACCACCCCAGTCGCCCCCGGGGCCGTAGGACCCGTAGCCATCGAGGGTGGAGAAGACGTCCCAGGTGTAGACAGCCGTCATGCCGGTCTCCCCTTCGTCGTGCTCATCGATCCGTCCCGCGATTCAGCGAAACGCGCTTGACTTCATAAAATAAAGCACGCTTGAAGAACTGAAGTCAAGGCCCTAGGGTGACAGCATGCCGAGTCGTGAGCACGGCCAGCTCTGCGGTCTGGAGCGCGCCGCAGAGGTCTGGGGGCGCGCTGGACCCCGTTGATCCTGCGGGGTCTCCTGGCGGGGCGGCGTCGCTACCCCGAGCTGGCGCTGGGGTTGCCCGGGATACCGAGCAACCTGCTCTCGACCCGGCTCCGGGAGCTCGAGGACGACGGGTTGGTGGTCCGCGAGCTGCGGGCCGCCGCCCACGGTCGGATCCCGCGCAAGACTCGATCGCGGGTCCCTGTCGCCAGGGCTGGGGAGGCGGTCGTGCACGTCACCATGCACAACGGTTCCCGCACCGTGGACGCTGGTGAACACACCGATCCTGACTGGACCATCGTCGCCGGCCCTCGCTTCCGTGACCTGCTCGCTGGAGAGATCGAGCCGGAGTCGGCTGAGAGAGCAGGGGCGGCGACACGCAACGGTGACTCCGCATCGCTGATCGACTTCTGCGCCGCGTTCCGGATTCCTTACGCCGACGAGCACGCCACACGGCCGCCGACACAGCGACCCGACCGGTGAGCAGCCCCCTGTCGCGCATCGGTAGATGTGCCGGCCCATCTCGGCGA
>CAZRKV010000248.1:0-4245 GCA_964600305.1 uncultured Nocardioides sp.
GCCGGGACCGGTTCGTGCCGGTGAAGACCACCGACGACCTGCTGGTGCTGCGCTCCGACGTCTACGACCTCACCAGCGACTACGTGCTGGACCAGGTGACCGACGAGGTGCCCTACGTCGAGCTGGACGGGCGGTACTACAAGCTCGTCGACGACTTCGACCGGCGGTTCCCCGACGGCGCGCCCTCGTTGCGGGAGGCCCGCTCGCTCCAGGTCGAGGGCGACTGGACCTTCGGCGCCGGGGTCCGGGTGGTCGGGGCCGTCGAGCTGGAGCCCACGAAGAAGGCCGAGCGCGTCGCCCCCGACACGGTGCTCCAGGGTGAGCCCGACGGGGGCGGGCGATGACCGGGGAGCCGACCGACCTGGTCCCGGTCGACGAGCACGTCGACCGGATCCTCGACACGGTCGCCCCGCTCGGTGACTTCCCCCAGCCGCTGATGGAGGCGCTCGGACTGGCGGCCGCCGAGGACGTCGTGGCCCCGATCCCGTTGCCCTCCTTCGACAACTCCGCGATGGACGGGTACGCCGTCACCCTGGCCGACGTGGAGTCGGCCAGCGCGGAACGCCCGGCCACGCTGCCGGTCGTGGGCGAGATCGGGGCCGGGCGGACCAGCCACCTCGCCCTGTCGCCGGGCACGGCCGCGAAGATCATGACGGGGGCACCGGTGCCGACCGGCGCCGAGGCCGTGGTGCCCTACGAGTGGACCGACCGCGGTGTCGCACAGGTGCGGATCGACCAGGCGCCCACGCCGGGCGCCAACATCCGTCGCGCGGGGGAGGACGTCTCCGTGGGCGACCTGCTCATCGAGCACGGCACGATCCTGGGGCCGCGACACCTCGGCCTGCTGGCCGCGGTCGGCCGGGCCACCGTCGCGACCCGGCCCCGCCCGCGCGTGGTCATCATCTCCACCGGGTCCGAGCTCCGTGACCCGGGCACCGCCCTGAGCCACGACTCGATCTACGACGCCAACTCGTGGCTGCTCGCGGCCTCCGCCCGCCGGGCCGGGGCGATCGCCTACCGGGTGGGGCCGGTGTCCGACGAACCGTCGGAGTTCACCGAGACCCTGTCGGACCAGCTGGTCCGCGCCGACCTGGTGGTCACCAGCGGCGGGGTCAGCGAGGGTGACTACGACGTGGTCAAGGAGGCGCTGGCCTCGCTGGGCTCGATGTGGTTCGGCCGGGTCGCGATGCAGCCGGGCAAGCCGCAGGGCTTCGGCACCATCGGCGACGACCGGGTGCCGATCTTCACGCTGCCGGGGAACCCGGTCTCCTCCTACATCTCCTTCGAGACCTTCGTGCTGCCGGCGCTGCGCCGGATGATGGGCAAGCTTCCGTACCGCCGACCGACCCGCCGGGCGATCCTGACCCACGCGGTGAGCTCGCCGGCCGGGAAGCGGCAGTTCGTCCGCGCCGGGCTCGACCTGGCGGGGGTGGGGGCGCACGTCTCCCCGGTCGGTGGCCACGGCTCCCACCTGCTGGGTGACCTGGCGAGCGCCAACGCGTTGATCGTGGTGCCCGAGGAGACCACGTCGCTGGCCGCCGGCGACCAGGTGCAGGTGCTCGCACTGGACGAGGAGTTCTAGGCATGGCCGACCGGCTGACCCACGTCGACGAGGAGGGTGCGGCCCGGATGGTCGACGTCTCCGACAAGCCCACCACGGCTCGCACGGCGACGGCGTCCGGCCGGGTACTGGTCTCCGCGGAGGTGGTCGGCCTCCTGCGGGGTGAGGGCGTGCCCAAGGGGGACGCCCTCGCGGTCGCCCGGCTGGCCGGGATCATGGGTGCCAAGCAGACACCGGCGCTGGTGCCGCTGTGCCACCCGCTCGCGATCTCCGGCGTCGAGGTCGACCTCGCCGTCGCCGACGACGCGGTCGAGATCACCGCCACGGTCCGCACCACCGATCGCACCGGGGTGGAGATGGAGGCGCTCACGGCCGTGTCGGTCGCCGGGCTGGCGGTCGTGGACATGGTCAAGGCCGTGGACAAGCGCGCGGTGATCACCGACGTCCGGGTGGAGGCCAAGTCCGGCGGCAGGTCGGGGGACTGGACCCGATGAGCGGGGCCGCTGCCGGTTCCTGGCGGGGCGCGGTCGTGGTGGCGTCGAACCGGGCAGCGGCCGGCGTCTACGAGGACACCACCGGCCCGCTGCTGGTCGACTTCCTGCGCGAGCAGGGCTTCGAGGTCGCGGAGCCCGTCGTACGCCCCGACGGGGAGCCGGTGGGCGAGGCGATCCGGGAGGCCGTCGCAGCCGGTGCCCGGGTGGTGCTCACCACCGGGGGCACCGGGCTGACGCCCACCGACCGCACCCCCGAGGTGACCCGGACGCTGCTGGAGCGCGAGGTCCCCGGTATCGCCGAGGCGATCCGGGCGTACGGCGTCGCCGCGGGCGTGCCGACCGCGGCGCTCTCGCGCGGCCTGGCCGGCGTGGTCGGCGACTGCCTGGTGGTGAACCTGCCCGGGTCGCGCGGCGGGGTCAAGGACGGCTGCGCGGTGCTGGAGCCGATGTTGGTGCACGCGGTCGAGCAGGTGGTCGGGAGCGACCATTGACCCGCGGGTGGCCGGTGCGGCTGGTGGACGACGAGCTGGTCCTGCGGCCGCTCGCGGTCGGGGACGTCGCCGTCTGGAAGCAGGTGCGCGAGCGCAACGCCGACTGGTTGCGGCCCTGGGACGCCACGATCCCCCCGGGCGGGGAACAGCGGCCGACCACCTTCCGCGGAGTGGTCCGGCGGATGCGGCACGCGGCGCGGCGCGGCGAGGCGATGCCGTTCGTGGTCGAGGTCGACGGTCAGTTCGCCGGCCAGGTGACGGTGAGCAACATCGTGCGGGGGTCGGCGCAGTTCGCGTCGGTGGGGTACTGGCTGGACCGGCGCTACGCCGGACGCGGCCTGATGCCGCGGGCAGTGGCGATGGTGATCGACCACCTGTTCGCGTCCGGGTTGCACCGGGTGGAGATCGCGATCCGGCCCGAGAACACGAACTCCCTGCGAGTGGTGGAGAAGCTCGGTCTCCGTGAGGTGGGTTTCGCCCCGCTCTACCTGCACATCGACGGCGCCTGGCGGGACCACCGGCTCTACGCGATCACGGTCGAGGAGGCCCCCGAGGGGGTGCGGTCCCGACTGCGTGACTGAACCCATTTTCACTCGTGTCACATGAGTGGCTATGCGACACACCTGTGGACATCCGCGCCGATCTGCGGTAGCGCTTCTACGCTCTAGCCGTGGACCTCTCCGGAATCATCTTCGTCGCCCTGGCCGTCGCCTGGGCTGCCTACCTGGTTCCGAAGGCGCTGACGCACCACGACGAGGTCGCGAGCACCCGCTCGGTCGACCGGTTCTCCCACACGATGCGTGTCCTGGCGCGCCGTGAGCCGGTCAACCACCGTGACGCCCGGCTCGTGGTGACCCCGCAGCGCACCGGGACCGGACCGGTCGTGACCAGGAAGCCGACCGCCCAGGCCGCCCCGGGAGCCGACCCTGAGTCCGTCCCGTCACTGACCCCTGCCCAGGTGCGGGCTCGCCGTAGGGCGGCCCGCCTGGCCGCGCGGCGCCGGCGCCGCGTGCTCGGCCTCCTGCTGCTCGCGGTCGCCGGCGTCGCGACGGCCGCCGGCCTGGGAGCCCTCGACTGGGTCTGGGTCAGCGTTCCCGCCGGTCTCGTGGTCGCCTGGCTGGTGCTGTGCCGGGTGATGGTGCGCCGCGAGACCGGCGTACGCCGCGCCCCGGCCGCCCCGGTCACCGAGGCCGCCGCGCCGGAGCAGGACCCGCTGGACGGCGTACCCGAGGACTACGCGGTGGCGCGCAACGAGCAGGGCTTCGACGAGGTCACGCCCGACGCGGCCACGACCACCCACCCCGCCACCGAGGGCATGTGGGACCCGGTCCCGACCACGCTGCCGACCTACGTCACCAAGGCCCCGGCCTCGCGGTCGGTGCGCACCATCGACCTGGACTCCACCGGCGTGTGGACCTCCGGGCGCACCGACGCCGACGCCGCCCTCGCCCGCGAGGCCGACGCCGAGCGCGCCGCGACGTCCGGGTCCGAGACCGACCGGGCTCGTGCCGTGGGGACCTGATCCGGCCGATTTCGGGGAGCATCCGACCGGGTGCTACCGTCTCTCCCGCACCTGGGGCTGTGGCGCAGTTGGTAGCGCGTCTCGTTCGCAATGAGAAGGTCAGGGGTTCGAATCCCCTCAGCTCCACCGACACGAAACCCGCCCCACCAGCGCACACGCTGCTATCGGGTCGGGGTT
>CAZRKV010000249.1:0-2991 GCA_964600305.1 uncultured Nocardioides sp.
CCGCGCCGGCATCATCCACCGCGACATCAAGCCGGGCAACGTCATGCTCACCCCCACCGGCCAGGTGATGGTGATGGACTCCGGGACCGCGCGCGCGATCTCGGACGCGTCCAGCTCGATGACCCAGACCGCCGCGGTGGTCGGCACCGCGCAGTACCTCTCCCCCGAGCAGGCGCGCGGGGAGACCGTGGACTCCCGATCCGACGTCTACTCCGCCGGCTGCTTGCTCTACGAGCTGCTCACCGGCCGTCCGCCGTTCGTGGGCGACAGTCCCGTCTCCGTGGCCTACCAGCACGTCCGGGAGCCCGCCGTACCTCCCTCGGAGTTCGACGAGGACCTGGACCCCGCGATCGACCAGATCGTGATGAAGTCGCTGGCCAAGCGGGTCGAGGACCGGTACCAGAGCGCCTCGGCCATGCGCAACGACATCGAGCGCTACCTGGCCGGTCACCCGGTCCAGGCACCCGTGGTCGCCGCCGCGCCGGCGACCGCGGTGATCCCGTCCGACGGGGACCCGACTGGGGCCGAGGGGACCCAGGTGGCTGCCGCGGTGCCGCCCGAGGAGCCGGAGGAGAAGAAGCGGTCCAGCACCGGCTTCGTGGTGCTGCTGGTCCTCCTGCTGCTCGGCCTGCTCGCGGCGGCGGCCTTCTTCCTGCCCAGGCTGATGGAGAGCCCGCCCGACGACGTGTCCGTCCCCCGCGTGGTCGGCATGACCGAGGACGACGCCCGCTCCGAGATCGGGGACGCGGGGCTGTCGGTGGGCAGCGTCGACTACACCCCCGACGACAACGCCCCGGAGGGCGAGGTCATCGAGCAGTCACCCGCGCCGCTGGAACCACTGGCGCCGGGGGGTGACGTGGATCTCGTCGTCTCCAGCGGCAAGCCCATGGTCCAGGTGCCGTCGGTGATCGGACAGAGCCGGGAGGAGGCCGGCGCGGCCCTCCGGGAGGTGGGCCTGCGGGTCGACATGGTCGAGCGCGAGTCCGACGAACCCGCGGGAATCGTCGTGGCCACCGACCCCGCACCCGGCACCGAGGTGCGGGAGGGTCGGAGGGTGACCGTCCACTACTCCGACGGCCCCGAGGAGGTGCCCGACGTGGTGGACATGAAGCGCAAGCCGGCCGAGAAGGCGATCCGTGACGCCGGGTTCGAGCCCACCGTGGTCACCTCGAGTGACACCGAGAAGCCCAAGGGCACCGTCATCCAGCAGAGCCCCCAGGGCGGGCAGACGCAGCAGGAGGGCTCGACGGTGACGATCGTCGTCTCCAGCTACGAGCCGGAGGACGAGAACGAGGACGAGGACGAGGGTGAGGGGGACGAGTCCCCCTCCCCGACCGACAGTCCCTCCGACACCGAGTCCCCCGCCAACGGCGACGGCAACGATGGCAACGGGAACGAGGACGACAGCGGGGCGCTCCCGGCGCCGTGGGACGAGTGAGCCGGCTCAGCCGGCGGGCTCGGCGTACCGCACGTCGAGCAGACCGGAGTACGGCGGCGCCGTGAGGTCGTCCTCCTCCTCCATCTCCCACCCGATCTCGACGTCGGGCGTGGCGGCGTCCCGACGGTAGGCGTCGAGGTAGTCGCTGTCGTCGATCGCGGCCCGGAGGTCGTCCTGGTCGCCGATGGCGGAGATGACGTAGGGCTGGGAGTAGGGAACCCCGTGCAGCAGCACCACGTTGCCCTCGCACTTGATGCCCGTCGTGCTCACGACCCGCTGTTCCTGGATGGTGATCGCCTCCGCGCCGCCGGACCACATCGCGTTGACGACGGCCTGGATGTCCTGCTGGTGCACCACCAGCCGGTTGGGGTCCTGGTCGGAGGAGTCCATGATGTCGCGGCTGGCGTCCTCGAGCGTCACGGTGATCCCCTCGCCGGTCACGGTCTCCAGGCCCGCCGGGTCCTCGAGGTCCTCGATGGTGGCCTGGAGGTCCTGCACCCGCTCGTCCCCCAGGCCCTCGGTGAGGGCGCTGATCTCCTCGTTGAGCTCGGCGGCGCGATCGGTGAGGGCGGTGACCTCCCGGCTCTGGTCCTCGACCAGGGTGGCCAGGTCGGTGTAGCGGCCGGGGCGCAGGTCGGTGCCGTCGCTGCTCGCCGCGCTGGTGGCCAGCAGGGCGCCGCTCAGGGCCAGGACCACGGGCGTCCCGAGGCGCCACCACAGGCTGTGGCGCGGGCGCTCGTCGGGTTCGGGACTCACGCGCACTACGCTAGCCCGCGGCGCGAACCGACACACGTCCACGACCAGCCCGAGGAGCGTTCAGGTGGCGAAGAAAATGAAGCAGGACCGCGTGCCAGGGACCGCAGGGCCGCCGATGTTCTCCGGGCGCTTCATCGTGGCGATCGCCGTCTTCGTCCTCGGCATCGCCTGGATCGCCTACTTCTACCTCGCCGTGCGGGCCGGCACCGGCGAGCCGGGCGGTCCCCAGTTCATGGCCGACCTGGGGCGGTGGAACTACCTGATCGGGTTCGGGCTGGTGGCCCTCGGGCTGATCATCTCCGCCCACCCGAGCACCCCGATGGGCCGGGGCCGGGGCGTGGTGGCCGGCATGCTCGGGTGCTTCCTGCTGGGCCTGGTGTGGATCATGATCTTCTACATCTTCAGCAACGACCTGTCCTCGATCCCGGTCTTCAACGACCTCGACCAGTACAACCTGGTCGTGGGCATCGGCCTGATGGCCGTGGGCTTCACCTTCGCCACCAAGTGGGAGTAGCCGGCGGCGCGCTCTCTCGACCCCGGTGACCACCGCTGACTCTCCACATTGGGGACAACCGCTGTGGATAACTACACGCCTGTAGTTCTCCACGATCTCGTCCACATCTTGTGGAGAACCCCCTCCCACCGAGGAGTCACGTCCTCCCCCACTCACAGCCGTGAGAGGTCGACTTCTCCCCCGGTGTGCCCCTCACGGTTGGGCACGAAATGACGTGTCGGCGCCGTACGACGGGGAGAACGTGACTCCTCGGCGGCCGCGGGCGGGGAGGACGTGACTCCTC
>CAZRKV010000249.1:3091-4241 GCA_964600305.1 uncultured Nocardioides sp.
GTGACTCCTCAGAGGAGGAGGGCGCGGCTGACCGTGGCGAGGAGGACCAGCACGGCGAGCGCCCCGAGGCCGCCGGCCTGCCAGGCCCCCCGCCGCTGCCGCGGGGCGTGGACGACCACGGCCGCCGACGCCAGCCCCGCCACGAGCCCACCGAAGTGGCCCTGCCAGGAGATGAAGCTGCTGCCGACCACGGTGATGACGACGTTGATGCCGATCCAGACCAGGATCGGCTGGTAGTTGCCGCCGACCTTGTGGGCGACCACGAGCAGGGCACCCATCAGTCCGAAGACCGCCCCGGACGCGCCGAGGGTGCCGCTCAAGGGGTCGGAGAGCCACATCACCGCGGCGCTGCCCGCGAGGCCGGAGACGGCGTACACCGCGAGGAACCGGGCGCGGCCGAGGACCGCCTCGAGCTGCGGCCCGAGGATCCACAGCGCCAGCATGTTGAAGCCGATGTGCCAGATCTCGACGTGGGTGAAGGCGCTGGTGACCGGCTGCCACCACGCACCGGACGCCACGCCACCGACCCAGTCGGCCCCGGCGGCCAGGCACTCCTGGCGCCCGGCGTCGGGGTAGACCATGGTCGGGTCACCCGGGGGGTGGCACCGCCCCTGCGGGATGAGCACGAGCTTGTCGAACAGCACGCTGGAGGTGCGCCCGGTGGCCAGCAGCACCAGGAAGACCGCGGCGTTCAGGCCGATCAGGACCAACGAGGTCAGCGACGGGTTGGCCGACCGCTTCCCGCCGTACGCCGTCCGCCCGCTGCGGGTGGTCCTCGCCCCCTCCGCCACGCAGCTTGGGCACTGGAAGCCGACGGCCGCCTCGTGCATGCAGTCCGGGCAGATCGGCCGGTCGCACCGCTGGCAACGGATGTAGGTCTCCCGGCCGGGGTGCCGGTAGCAGGTCGGCACCCCGGTCGCGGGTTCGTGCTGGGTGTTCAGGAGCGGGTGACCTCCACCGACTCGATGACGACCGGCTCGGCCGGACGGTCCATGGCGCCGGTGGGCACCTTGGCGATCGCGTCGACGACGTCGCGGCCGGCCTGGTCGGCCACCTCGCCGAAGATCGTGTGCTTGCCGGTGAGCCAGCTGGTGGCGCCGACGGTGATGAAGAACTGCGAGCCGTTGGTGCCGCGGCCCTGCTGCTTGCC
>CAZRKV010000250.1:0-4232 GCA_964600305.1 uncultured Nocardioides sp.
AGCCACGCGTGGGCGATCCGGGAGACGGTGGACCTGTAGCTGCGGGTCTTCCCGATGCGCTCGTGCAGCAACGGCGTCTACAAGCGGTCCCAGCAGATCGGTCGGCCCTGCCTGCTCGGCTACATCGACAAGTGCTCGGCCCCCTGCGTGGGTCAGGTGACGCCGGAGGAGCACCGGGCCATCGTCGACGACTTCTGCGCCTTCATGGCCGGCAGCACCCGACCGTTCGTGAAGCGCATCGAGCAGCAGATGTACGCCGCCTCCGAGGCCCAGGACTACGAGCGCGCCGCCCGCCTGCGCGACGACCTGGCTGCCCTGCACAAGGCCCTGGAGAAGCAGGCAGTCGTGCTCGGCGACGGCACCGACGCGGACGTGATCGCGCTCGCCGAGGACCCGCTCGAGGTGGCGGTCCAGATCTTCTACGTCCGGGGCGGACGGATCCGCGGCCAGCGGGGCTGGGTCGCCGACCGCACCGACGACGGCGGCACGGCCGAGCTGGTCGAGGACTTCCTGCTGCAGCTGTACGCCGGCGAGTCACCCGACGCCGTACCGCGCGAGGTGCTGGTGCCCGCGCTGCCCGAGGACGCCGCCTCGCTCGAGGAGCTGCTCTCGGAGGTGCGCGGCACGCGGGTGCGGATCCGGGTGCCCCGACGGGGGGAGAAGCGCTCCCTGCAGGAGACGGTCGCCCGCAACGCCGAGCAGGCGTTGTCCCTGCACAAGACCCGGCGCGCCAGCGACCTCACCACCCGCAACCGGGCACTGGAGGAGATCCAGCAGGCCCTGGAGCTCGAGGACGTGCCGCTGCGCATCGAGTGCTTCGACGTCTCCAACCTGCAGGGCACCGAGGTGGTGGCCTCGATGGTGGTGTTCGAGGACGGGCTGCCCCGCAAGGGCGAGTACCGCAAGTTCGTCATCCGCGGCTCCGGGGAGGAGCCGGTGGGCCAGGACGACGTCGCGGCCATGCACGAGGTCATCACCCGCCGCTTCCGGCGACTGCTGGACGAGCGGGCCGAGAGTGGTGACGTCACCGGCGCGACGTCCGACGAGGGTCCGGCCCTGGTCGACCCGGAGACCGGGCGGCCGCGCAAGTTCTCCTACGCCCCCGGGCTGGTCGTGGTCGACGGGGGACCGCCCCAGGTGGGCGCCGCGCTGCGGGCCCTCGACGAGCTCGGCATCGACGACGTGCGGGTCTGCGGGCTGGCCAAGCGCCTGGAGGAGGTGTGGGTCCCCGACGGCGACGGCGGGGTGGCCGAGGACCCGGTGATCCTCCCGCGCACCAGCGAGGGGCTCTACCTCCTGCAGCGGATCCGCGACGAGGCGCACCGGTTCGCGATCACCCACCACCGGTCGCGCCGCTCGCGGTCGATGGTGGAGAGCCTCCTGGACGACGTCCCTGGCCTGGGGGAGGTGCGTCGGCGCACCCTGCTGCGCCACTTCGGGTCCCTGAAGAAGCTGCGGGCGGCGACGGTCGAGGAGATCGAGCAGGTCCCCGGGATCGGGCCGCGCACGGCGCGGTCGATCGCGGACGCGGTCGCGACCGGCGACCGGAACGGTCAGACTGTCTCGGTGAACACCGCGACCGGTGAGATCACCGAGTCCTGACACCCAGGCAGACACACAGCAGGCACGCAGCAGGGGCGAGGAGGAGCGATGGAGCAGCACCCGGGGGGCGCACCCGAGCACGGGGAGCTCGTGGTGGTGACCGGCATGACGGGTGCGGGGCGCAGCACGGCCGCCAAGGAGCTGGAGGACCTGGGCTACTACGTGGTCGACAACCTCCCCCCGACGCTGCTGCGCGACGTGGTGCGACTGGTCGACGACACCCGCGGGGTGCAGCAGCCGATCGCGGTCGTGGTGGACGTGCGCTCCGGCTCGTTCTTCGAGTCGCTGCAGGCCAACCTCGCCCAGGGCGTCACCGGCCGCCGGAACACCCTGCTCTTCCTCGAGGCCTCCGACGACTCCCTGGTACGCCGCCAGGAGGCCGCGCGGCGCCCGCACCCGCTCCAGGGGACGGGGCGGCTGCTCGACGGCCTGCGCCGGGAGCGGGTGGTGCTGGCGGAGCTGCGCAGCACCGCCGACGTGGTCATCGACACCACGAACCTCAACGTCCACGAGCTGACCGACCGTGTCGCCGAGGCGTTCGGCTCGCCGGAGTCGGTGCGGCTGAAGATCACCGTGGTCAGCTTCGGCTTCAAGTACGGCATCCCCGTGGACGCCGACTACGTGGCCGACATGCGCTTCCTGCCCAACCCGCACTGGGTCCCGGAGCTGAAGCCGATGAGCGGCCGCGACCAGGCCGTCTCCGACTACGTCCGCCAGCAGCCGGGGGCCGAGGAGTTCCTCGGCAGCTTCATCCCCCTCATCGAGACCGTCTCCCGGGGCTACCTCCAGGAGGGCAAGCGGTTCGCCACCATCGCCCTGGGCTGCACGGGCGGCAAGCACCGCAGCGTCGCGATGGCCGAGGAGATCAAGAACCGCCTGCGCGAGCTCGGGTACGACGCCCGCGCGATCCACCGGGACCTGGGGCGGGAATGAGCAGCGACCTCCCCGAGGTGGTCGCCCCCGGCGCGGCTCCGGGCGCCCTGGACCTCGACGTGGTCGCCTTCGGCGGCGGGCACGGGCTGTCGGCCTCGCTCGCCGCGCTGCGCCGGGTCGTCAACGAGCTGACCGCGGTGGTCACGGTCGCCGACAACGGCGGCTCCTCCGGGCGCCTGCGCTCCGAGTTCGACGTGCTGCCGCCCGGTGACCTGCGGATGGCGCTCGCCGCCCTCTGCGGCGACGACGACTGGGGCCAGACCTGGGCCCGCGTCGTGCAGCACCGGTTCGACGGGACCGGCGAGATGCAGGGCCACGTCGTCGGCAACCTGCTCATCATCGGGCTCTGGGAGCTCCTCGGCGACGCGGTGCCGGCCCTGGACTGGATGTGCCGGCTGCTGGGTGCCCAGGGGCGGGTGCTGCCGATGTCCCTGACCCCGATGGACATCACCGCCCGGGTCCGTGGGCTGCGGCCCGAGGACCCGACGGCCGTGGACGTCGTGCGCGGCCAGGTGGAGGTCGCCACCACCGAGGGCGACCTGGTGGGCATCGAGCTCGATCCCGACGACCCGGAGGCCTGCCCGGAGGCCGTGGCCGCGGTGGAGGAGGCGGACTGGCTGGTGCTCGGTCCCGGATCCTGGTACACCTCGGTGATCCCGCACCTGCTGGTGCCGGACCTGCGCAAGGCGATCGTCTCGGGACGGGCGAAGGTGCTGGTGGTCATGAACCTCGAGGCCCAGGTGGGTGAAGCGCAGGGCCTCTCGCCCGAGGGCCACCTGAACGCGCTCCTCGACCACGCGCCGGACCTGCAGGTGCACACCGTGCTGGCCGACCCGACCCGGGTTCCGGACATCGATGGCCTCGCCCGGGCGGCCGAGCGGGTCGGCGCCCGGCTGGAGCTGGCCGAGGTCGGGGCCGGCGACGGTCGCCCGCAGCACGACCCGGAGCGCCTCGCGGCGGCGTACCAGCGGATCCTGGGCCGCACGGACTGAGGGGATCGCAGCAACTCATGGCAGGATCGACGACATGGCGATGACGGCTCAGGTGAAGGCGGAGCTCTCCGGCACCCAGGTCACCAAGACCTGTTGCCGCAAGGCCGAGGTCGCCTCGATGCTCCGGTTCGCCGGCGGCCTGCACATCGTGGGCGGCCACATCGTCGTCGAGGCCGAGCTCGACACCGGCCACGCCGCCCGTCGGCTGCGCAAGGACATCGCCGAGGTCTACGGGCACGGCTCCGACATCGTGCTGGTGCAGGGCAACGGCCTGCGCAAGGGCAGCCGCTACATCGTCCGCGTCGTCCGCGAGGGGGAGGCGCTGGCTCGACAGACCGGGCTCCTGGACGGGCGAGGCCGACCGGTGCGGGGGCTGCCGCCGCAGGTGGTCTCCGGCGCGGGCTGCGACGCCGTGGCCGCCTGGCGTGGCGCGTTCCTGGCGCACGGCTCGCTCACCGAGCCCGGGCGCTCGTCCTCCCTCGAGGTCACCTGCCCGGGGTCCGAGGCTGCCCTGGCGCTCGTCGGCGTGGCCCGACGGCTCGGCATCCAGGCGAAGTCCCGGGAGGTCCGTGGGGTCGACCGCGTCGTCATCCGCGACGGCGACGCGATCGGGGCCCTGCTCACCCGCCTCGGGGCCCACGAGTCGCTGATGGCCTGGGAGGAGCGGCGGATGCGCCGCGAGGTCCGGGCCACCGCGAACCGGTT